>JANPDC010000018.1:0-11647 GCA_031431275.1 Bacteroidota bacterium | reverse complement strand
AAGGATATTCAGCAGCTCGGATTTTACCGCTTCATAATTAATATTAAACTGATTCAGTATCTGAGCAGCCAGATTATCATCTTCTCTTAATATTGAAAGAAGTAAATGTTCGGTTCCTATTACATCTGACTTGAATAACTTTGCTTCAAGATAAGTGATCTTCAATGCTTTTTCTGCCTGTTTAGTAAGCGGAATATTATTGAGATTGGATACAGTGCCGGTGCTGCCTTTCACCGCATTCTCAATAGACTTTCTTAATTCGACAAGATTAATGTTCAGCGATTTTAAAAACTTTATTGCCATGCCTTCGCCCTCACGGATCAGACCTAGTAATAAATGCTCTGTACCAATATAATCATGCCCTAAACGCAATGCTTCTTCTCTGCTGTAAGTGATTACGTCTTTTACGCGGGGTGAAAATTTAGCTTCCATATATTAATTGTTTTTGGGTGTTCTACGTTGTTCAATTTAAAAAGGTTTTATTTCAAATTTTGTAAAGAATTTGTACGATTACTATCTATCTAATAACGTGCCTAAGATACGTTTTTGTATTTCAACTGTCAATGTGATTGTTTTGATATTACACACACAATACAATGTTGATAAAATCTGCTTCAGATTCAATCAAAAGTATGGGTTCAAATACTTATCTTTGTCTCTCTGAAAAGTGTTTTATCAACACCACTATCAACAAAACAATTTTATTGGGTAATTAGTTTAAAATAAATACTGACAATAGGTCATTAACGAAAAATATTTTATGGCAGAAGGCGAAAAGATTATAAGAATTAATATTGAAGATGAAATGAAAACAGCTTACATTGATTATTCAATGTCTGTTATCGTATCAAGAGCACTTCCAGATGTGCGCGATGGTCTAAAACCTGTGCATCGAAGAGTTCTTTATGGAATGTATGATCTAGGAGTTTTTTCTAACAAAGCCCATAAAAAATCTGCCAGAATCGTTGGAGAAGTTTTAGGAAAGTATCACCCACATGGTGACACATCAGTTTATGATGCTATGGTTCGTATGGCACAAGAATGGTCAATGCGATATCTTTTAATCGATGGTCAAGGTAATTTTGGTTCTGTTGATGGCGATAGTCCTGCTGCAATGCGTTACACCGAAGCCAGAATGCGCAAAATATCGGAAGATATTATGGCAGATATTGAAAAAGAAACTGTTGATTTCAAACTAAACTTTGACGATACTTTGTATGAGCCAACGGTAATGCCAACTCGTGTTCCTACCTTATTAATAAATGGAGCAACCGGAATTGCTGTTGGAATGGCAACAAACATGCCACCACATAACATTACAGAAGTTATTAATGGAACATTGGCCTATCTTGACAATAATGATATCGAGATTGACGAATTAATGACTCACATCAAAGCACCCGATTTTCCAACGGGTGGGATAATATATGGTTATGAAGGAGTTCGCGAAGCATTCAAAACTGGGCGTGGTCGAATTGTTATGCGTGCCAAGGTTGGTTTTGAAGAAGTTGATGGTCGTGAATCGATTATTGTAACCGAAATTCCATATCAGGTCAACAAAGCCGATATGATCAAGCGAACCGCTGATTTAGTTAACGATAAAAAAATTGAAGGGATTGCAAATATTCGTGACGAATCAGACAGAAACGGAATGCGAATCGTTTACATATTGAAGCGTGATGCAACTCCAAATGTTGTTTTGAACACCTTGTTTAAATTTACACAACTACAATCCTCCTTTTCAGTAAATAATATTGCGTTAGTAAAAGGTCGTCCTCAAATGTTGAATCTAAAAGATATGATTCACTATTTTATTGAGCACCGACATGATGTTGTTGTTCGTAGAACGCAATTCGAATTGAGAAAAGCAGAGGAAAGAGCTCACATATTAGAAGGTTTGATTATCGCATCTGACAATATTGATGAAGTAATTGCATTGATTCGCTCGTCTTCTAACACAGAACAAGCAAGAGAAAAATTAATTGAACGTTTTAAATTATCTGATATTCAGGCTCGTGCCATCGTTGAAATGCGTTTGCGCCAGTTGACAGGTTTAGAGCAAGACAAACTTCGAGCTGAGTACGAAGAAATCATGAAGTTAATAGAACACTTGCGTGGACTTTTGGCAGATGTAAATTTAAGAACTGCTCTAATTAAAGAAGAATTATTAGAAATTTTAGAGAAATATGGCGATGCCAGAAGATCTCAAATCGAATATTCTGGTGGTGATGTGAGTATTGAAGATTTGATTGCCGATGAAAATGTTGTAATTACAATTTCGCATGCAGGTTATATCAAACGTACAAATCTAACCGAATACAAAACTCAAAACCGTGGTGGTGTTGGACAAAAATCTGCTGGAACAAGAGATTTAGATTTCTTAGAACACATGTTTGTGGCAACAAATCACCAATACATGATGTTCTTTACGCAAAAAGGAAAATGTTTCTGGATGCGAGTTTACGAAATACCAGAAGGCTCTAAAACTGCTAAAGGTCGCGCTTTGCAAAACCTCATCAACATTGAATCTGATGATAAAGTAAAAGCATTTATTTGTACACAAGACTTGAAGGATAAAGAATATACCATGAGTCATAATTTGATTATGGTAACTAAACAAGGTCAAGTTAAAAAAACATCTTTAGATAAATACTCTAAACCACGTGTTAACGGAGTTGCAGCAATCACAATTAAAGAAGGAGATGAATTATTGGGAGCAGAATTAACCGATGGAAATTCTCAAATTATTGTAGCCGTTAAATCTGGAAAATTATTGCGATTCGAAGAATCCAAAACCCGACCAATGGGAAGAACCGCATCTGGAGTTCGTGGAATTAGATTGAAAGACGAAACCGATGAAGTAATTGGATTGGTTGCTGTAAATGATATGAATAGCGAAATTCTTGTGGTTGCCGAAAATGGATACGGAAAACGATCAAGTTTAGACGAATACCGAATCACAAACCGAGGCGGAAAGGGTGTGAAAACTTTAAATATCACTGAAAAAACTGGTAAATTAATTTCTATAAATGCGGTAACAGATAATGATGATTTAATGATTATTAATAAATCTGGTTTGACAATTCGTATGGCTGTAGAAGATTTACGAGTAATGGGACGCGCCACACAAGGCGTAAAACTAATCAATTTAAAAGGAAATGATTCTATTGCAGCCGTTACTAAAGTAATGAAAGACGATGTTGAAGAAGTTGTAGTTGACGAGGATGGAAATGTAATAGAATCTTTAATTGAGAGAGTAAAACCAGTTCTTGAAATTCTAGAAGACGACGGAACAACAGAAGAGGAAGATGATTCTGATGACGAAGAAGATGAAAATGATGATGCTTCAGATGAATCTGATGACGATTCAGATGATGAAGCATAATTAAATATTAAATAGGATTCCAAAATTTGGCACAGATTTTGGAATTCCTAACATATAATTTATAAAACAAAAAATAAAAATTTAAAAATGAAAAGTAAAATAACAAGTTTAGCAATAGCGTTATTAATTTCTTCAACCACTTTTGCCCAAGACGTTGAGTTTAAAGTGTTGAGAAAAATCTTTGAAAAAGAAGTTTTAAACACAAAAGACATAGCAGATTTTAAAATCGGCATGAAAAAAGCAGAACAACAAGATGCTAGTTTTGTTCCAGTGGAGCGTTTATATTATGATTTTTATAAATCCTTTGTACCCTACATGGAACTAAAAATCGAACTACAAAAGCCTGAAAATGTTTCCAGTAGAGAAAAAACTTCAGAGTTATTTAAAAATTCTTTTACTCCTGATAAAGCGGTTGAATTAGTAACAAATATGAATAAAATCATTGATTACGAAAAAACAAATAATAAACCTTTGTTTGGTGTTAAAATTCAAAGTGAAATTGAACCATTAAAAAATTTACTTTTTAATTTTGCTATTGATTTAGGAAATAACAGTAAATTTAAAGAGTCATCTTTAGTGTTAAGAAGCATTTATGATCTTGACAAGAAAGAAACTGAAAAGTTGTATTATGCTGCTAATTATGCACTAAATGCAAAAGAGTACAATTTAGCATTGACCAATTATCAAGAATTGAAAACACTAAACTATTCTGGTGAGACAACTAATTATTACGCGGTCAACAAAGCAAATGATAGAGAGAATCAATTTAAAGATAAAAAAGACAGAGATGATGCTTTAAAACTTGGTACTCACGATAAATCAAGAGATGAAAAAATTGAATCCAAAAGAGGTGAAATTTACAGAAATATTGCTTTGATATTAAGAGATAAAGGTAAAACTGGTGAAGCTATTAAAGCAATTTCAGATGCCCGAATCGCAAATCCAGATGATTCTAGTTTATTGATGGAAGAAGCAAATATGTACTATAAAATGAACGATTTAGTTTCTTACAAAAGATTAATCAAAGAAGCTTTAGATAAAAACCCTAATGACAAAGAAATGCTTTTCAATCTTGGTGTGATTTCAAGAAATTCAAATGAAAAAGTGGAGTCAGAAAAATATTACAGAGCAGCACTTGCAATTGATCCAAATTATGAAGTTGCAAACATCAATTTAGCAGAATTAATCATGAGTTCTGATGATGAGTTCATAAAAAGAATGGAATCAACAAAAGATTTAAAAAAATATGATATCATAAAAAAAGAAAGAGACAATAATTTCAAAAAAGTTATTCCTTTTTTAGAAAAAGTAATGGAAGTTTCCCCATCAAATCAAGATGTGAAAAGAACTTTAATTAGTGTCTATAATGCTTTAGATATGACGGACAAAGCGAAAGCATTGAAAAACAAACAATAAAGTTCATCAATTAAAAATAATTCAGCCGTTAATGATTATAAAATTATTAACGGCTTTTTTAGTCGAAAACTTCAAAAATTTCTCCATCAAAACTAGCAAAAACCATGCTTGGGTGCGAATCTTGATGAAAAATAGTACCTAGATTATCAATGGCAATTGCACCAGCAAAACCATCAAATGGAACTAATTCATCAAAAGTTTTTGAAAAAGCATCTTTTAATGAAAATCCATCGGTTACACGAGTAACAATTTTTGCGGCAGTTGCATTACTAACAATATCCTCTCCTACTCCTGTTAAACTTACACCACAAAATTTATTAGCATAATTTCCTGCAACGGTAGCCGAATCTGAAATGCGACCAACTAATTCAAATCCTTTTCCTCCTGTTGAAGTTGCAACAGCAATTTTTCCTTTAGAATCTAGCGCAACGCATCCAACAGTTCCTGTTCCTAAAGATTTTAACTTTGACTCGTATTCTAATTTTCGTTGAGGAATTTCAGTTGAAAAAACTTCAAATCCATGATTTCTAGCATAATTTGTTGCGCCACTTCCACCTAAAACTCTATCCTCTTCTTGCATCAAAATTTGTGCAACTTGAATTGGATTTTTTACTTCTTCAATATTAATGACTCCACTCATTTTTTGAGTTTCACCATCCATAATTGCTGCTGACATTCTAATTTTGCCATCACTTTGAATTTGAGAACCGATTCCTGCATTGAATAATTCATCATCCTCAAGTTGTGAGACAGCAAAAACAACAGTTTCTACCGCTGAATGTGTTTTTAAATATTCAAAAGCAGATTTAACAATTCGCTCTAAAGCGTTTTGTTTTGCAACTTTCGTTTCATGATTAGTTGATGATTCCGAAAAAAAACCACCATGAATGATTAATTTAGACATACTGCGAACTTTGTATCGTCATTTTAAATGTATCCAAATTAAATGTATCGTGTTTGCTCATCACATGGGTAACTAAATGTGAAATAGAGATGGGTTGACCCAGTTCAACTTGAGTTAAATTAGTATCTTTTATTTCCCGACCGTCAACTAAAATGACTAATCCAGATCCGATTGCTTCCATTTGTTTTCCATCTGTAATCAACAAACCTGTATCTTCTCCAAGTCCAATGCCTAGTACTTTTGGGTTGCCAACAACTGCTTGAAATAGTCTTCCAATTCTGCCACGTTGAACAAAATGAGTATCAATTGTAACTCCATCTATCAAACCCAGTCCCGATGTTATTTTTACTTCACCCTTCAATAAAGCCTCTGAACTACTTCCTTGATATATCATATTATTAGAGGCTGCGGCAGCACCAGCAGAAGTTCCCGCATATATAAAATCTTCGTTTTTGTATTTTTCTATTAACAAATCATGAAAGGGAGTTCCACCTAAAATTGAAGTCAATCGCAATTGGTCACCACCAGTGAACATGACTATATCAGCCAATCTCAAACGTTCTACAATCTCATCATCCATGGCTTGTTCTCTTCGCTCAATATTAAGAACATCAACATTGTCAGCACCCAAATAAGTAAAAGCCTTTACATATTCTGCACCAATTTCTTTTGGAATTTTTGAAGCAGTAGTTATAATTTCGACTCTAGAGTGTTCTTTATGCTTTGATTCATTAATTATTCGCTTTAAAATTCCTGTTTCAAAAAAATTCAAGTTTTTAGCGGCATCAACATCAAGATTTTTTTCTGTAAAACTGCCTTTATCAACAGCACCACCAATAATAATAAGTTTACCTTTAATATCCATGTCACAAAAATAGATAAATGTTTAGGATTGACAAACAAAATTGAATATATAATCAATGTATTTTACTCACAATTTAAAAATAGAAAAACAATTATAGATTAGTTTGATTACTTTTACAAAAAAATGTCATGACCAAAAAACTTCTCTTAGTATTTATTTTTTCAATTTCAATAAGTTCATTTTCACAACTCAAAAAAATCACCCTTGAAGACAGCGTTTTACAACAGGGACGAAAATTTGGAGCGGATAAGTTACTTGGATTTCAATGGATTCCAAACTCAAATAATTATGTTTATTGTGCTGAAAAATGGGCAAAATTGATGACTGCGACTTCGACCGATTCTAAATCAACTGAAGTTATTTCATTAGCCGATTTGAATAAAAATTTAGGTTCCGATTTAAAATCATTTTTTGGTATTGAGCTAAAAGATTCAAATATTTTTACAATTGCCAATGGTTCTAAATATTATGAATACAATTTAGCAACTAAATCTGGAAAATTAATCCAAGAATTATCAGATACTTTTGAAAACGCAACTTTCGATTCTAACAAAGAAAACGTAGCATTTACTGAAAATAATAATCTTTATTTTTTTAATAAAAATAAAGATAAAGTCGCTGTAACCAATAATTCTGATAAAAACATAGTTTCTGGTCAAGCCATTTCACGCAGCGAATTTGGTATTTCTGGAGGAATCTTTTGGTCACCAAAAGCAAATTATTTAGCATTTTATCAAAAAGATGAAACCGATGTTGCCGATTATCCATTATTAGATTCTAACGAATTACCTGGGAAATTGATTTCAATAAAATATCCTATGATTGGTCAAAAATCTGAAAAAACACGAGTTGGAATTTATAATGTGTCATCAAAGAAAACTGTTTTCATCACTCCAAAATCAGGAATTCAAGATGATTACTTGACCAATTTATCTTGGTCGCCAGACGAAAAATTTATTTTAATCGCCGAAGTAAATCGTGGACAAAACGACATGAGCCTCAATGTTTATGATGCAAATTCTGGAACTTTTATTAGAACTATTTTAAACGAAAAAAACTCAAAATGGGTGGAGCCAGAACATGATGCTTTTTTCCCGAATAAAACATCAAACAATTTTGTTTGGTTTTCTGAAAAAGATGGTTTTCATCAATTATATTATTATTCAATTGATGGAAAATTAATAAAACAATTAACAAATAATAAATTCCCAGTTCGAGAAATTATTGGTTCAAACTCAATTGGTTCAGAAATTTATTTCAAAGCGACGGGAGAGTTTGGAGTTAACATGTTAGTGTACAAAGTCGATTTAAACGGGAAACAAACATTGCTTACAAAAGATTTAGGAGTACATAATGTCTCCATGTCATATGATGGAAAAAACTTTTTTGATGAATATTCAAATCACACAACACCTTCAAAATCATTGTTATATAATAAAGACTTAAAAACAACACTTTTATTAGAAAGCAAAAACAAATACGAAGGTTACGAAATGGGTTCGGCTGAAATAAAAACAATAAAATCTGCTGATGGAACTACCGATTTATATACCAGATTAATAAAACCAAGTAATTTCGATGCATCTAAAAAATATCCCGTTTTAGTTTATGTTTATGGTGGACCACATGCTCAAATGATTACTAATTCATATCTAGATGGAGCAAATCTGTGGATGTATTGGATGGCAGAGCAAGGTTACTTGATTTTTACAGTTGATAATCGTGGTTCTGACAATCGTGGTTTTGCTTTCGAAAGTGTCATTCATGGAAATTGTGGTAAAAACGAAATTGAAGACCAAATGAAAGGAGTTGATTATTTAAAATCATTGCCATTTGTTGACGGAAATCGTCTTGCAATTCACGGATGGAGTTATGGAGGTTTTATGACAACATCAATCATGTTGCGTAAACCCGATGCTTTTAAAGTAGCAGTTGCTGGTGGCCCTGTGACCGATTGGAAATTTTATGAAACCATGTATGGTGAGCGATATATGGACACACCAACAGAAAATCAAAAAGGTTTTGACGAGGCGAGTACTTTGAATTATGTAAAAAATCTAAAAGGAAAACTACTATTAATTCATGGAACGTCAGATGATGTTGTTGTTATGCAACATAACTATGCCTTGTTGAAAAAGTTTATTGAAGCGGAGAAGCAAGTTGACTTTTTTGCATATCCGATGCATAAACACAATGTAGTAGGTAAAGACCGAGTGCATTTAATGACGAAAGTTTTAAATTATATAATTGACTATAATAAATAAAATGAAAAAATTGTACCTAAACCTCATAATTTTGTTTTCAATTTCTGCAAATGCACAATTAGGCTGCACAGATATCAATGCTAATAATTACAATGCTTCTGCAACAACAAACAATGGTTCTTGCACATATAATGCATCAACGCAGGTTGTGACAGAAATTGGAAATTTGGTTCCAACTGTTTTAGAGTCATCTGGAATTATATATGACAGCGGTTTTATTTTTACACATAATGATTCAGGAAATCCGAGCAAGTTCTATAAAAATAATGCAACAACTGGAGCACTTTTGCAAACTATTGATATCACCAATTTTACTAATGATGATTGGGAAGATATTGCCTCTGACAATGATTATATTTACATTGGTGATTTTGGAAACAATCTAGGATCTCGAACAAATTTGAGAATTTTGAGAGTTAGCAAATCTCAGTTTATAAACAGCACGGCTTCAAATGTAAATGTGACTGCTGACGCAATTAATTTTTCATATGCAGACCAAACTAGTTTTGTTGCCAACCAACTCAATAATTTTGATTGCGAATCAATGATTTCAATCGGAAATTTTCTGTATCTTTTTACTAAAAACAGAATTGATGGTCAAACAAAAGTTTACAAAGTATCAAAAACCCCAGGAACTTATTCTTTGACTATACTTTCCACCTATAATGTTGCTGGATTATTATCTGGAGCAGATTACAACGCTGTAACTAATGAAATTGCACTCATTGGTTATTTGCCACCAAATGCCAAAAGTTCTTTTATTTATTATTTAAATGATTTTACTGGTGACCAATTTTTTTCTGGAAATGTACGTCGAGTTGAAATTGGAAGTCCAAACAATGCTTGGCAAACCGAAGGTATTTGTTATAAAAATTCGAACGAATTATTCATTTCATGTGAGACCACTACTTTTTTGGATGCAAAACTTTTTTTAACAAATAAAAATTCAATTACTCTAGGAAATAGTTCTTTCACAAAAAATGAAAGTTTAAAAATTTATCCAAATCCTTCTTCAACTATTTTCAATATCAGTACAAATGAAGTTATAAAAAATATTGAAATCACATCGCTTGATGGTAAATCAATATTTGAAAAAACAATTAATGAAACTCAATTTCAGTTAATCAAAGAAAATTTCACAAAAACTAGTGGTTGTTATTTTATAAAAATTAGAACTGAAAATGAATATTTGACTAGAAAAATAATCGTCAATTAAAAACAAAATTATTTTTTTACCTCTTAAAATCAACAAATTAAAATAAAAATTAATTTGTTGATTTTTTTGTGATTGAAATCCGAATAATAAAATACTTTTCTACCCTTTATTCGGGTCAAAACTCACCATCCATTCTATTCCAAATTTATCTCTAAACATTCCAAAATAATATCCCGAAGGGCTTTCTAGAATTGGCATTTCGATTAGTCCGCCTTCCGAAAGTCCACTAAATAAATGATCTGCTTCTTCACGACTGTTTGCAGTAATAGATATTTTTGATCTGTTTTCATTCTCATCAACTTTTCCCATAATTTCTGGGACATCATTAGCCATTAAAATATTTTTACCAATTGGCAAACAAATTAGCATTATTTTATTTGCTTCTTTTTCCGATATAGGATATTCAGCACTTGCTATGTCTTTGAAACGGGTAAGTTTTGAAAATTCACCTCCAAAAACTGACTTGTAAAATGTAAATGCTTCTTCAGCATTTCCGTTGTAGTTTAAATGTGGATTGATTGTTGCCATAATTTTTATTCTCTATAATTTGTTATTTGATCTTTTAAAATTATGAAAAAACACTTCTAACAATTAATTTTTTAAATCTACAATTACACTTAAACCAAAAAAATAGTTAGTGATTTAAAAAATAGACATTCCTGTTTTTGTAGTCAATAACTCTAAAGCGAACATTCCTAGTTCTGAATTTCCTTTTTCGTTTAATCTTGGTGACCATGTGGCAACAACAAAATTTTTTGGAAACAATGCGGCAATTCCACCTCCAATACCACTTTTTCCCGGCAAACCTACTTTGTAGGTAAACTCTCCAGATTCATCATAAAATCCACAAGTTTGCATAAGTGCATTTAAACGTTTTACTTGACTTTTTGTTAAAACTTGATCACCAGAAATCGATTTTCCTTCATTGGCAAAAAAGTAAAAAGAATGCGCCAATTCTTTGCAAGTCATTTCGAGTGAACATTGATGAAAATAAAAATCTAAAACGGTTTCAACATCATTTTTTATATTTCCAAAAGATTTTAAAAAATTACACAAAGCGGCATTTCTAAAACCAGTATCCTTTTCGGATTTAGCAACATTAAAATTATAATTTATCGATTGAAAACCCGAGATTTTTCGTATAAAATTCAAAAAATCGTCTTTAGGATTTTCAAGATTTGTAACTAAAATATCTGCAATGACTAAGGCTCCTGCATTTATAAAAGGGTTTCGAGGAACTCCTTTTTCATATTCGAGTTGAACCAATGAATTAAAAGCATTTCCTGATGGCTCTACTCCTACTCTTTCCCAAACTTTTTCATCAAGAAATGAAAATGCCATTGCAACTGTCAAGACTTTTGAAACCGATTGAATTGAAAATTTTTCGTTACAATCTCCTAACCCAAAATCTTGTTTATCGATAGTCGTTAAATGAATTCCGAATTTGTTGCCATCTATTTTTGCTAATTCAGGAATATATTATGATAAAAATCATACTTTTGGAATAGCATTAGATTCTTAGTAAACTAGACTTATAATAAGTTCAAATTTAATAAAAAAACTATGTTTTATGTATTTATTTATTTTCTGCAGGATA
>JANPDC010000017.1:0-2077 GCA_031431275.1 Bacteroidota bacterium | reverse complement strand
AGTAAAAGAGATCGGTCAAGTGTTACCTACTCCTCATTGGACTATTACATGGCAAAAACCAACTAGACCTCAAAATGAATTTACCGAGGTTTCACTAGATGGAACAACAGGAAAAATGGGGTATAGAAAAAAATACACAATAGCAGAAGAACCTGGCGATAAAGGAACAGAAGAGATTGAATACTTTGATATATCTAAAGACAAAAAATGAAGTTTACAATGTTTTTAGAAATTAATGTAAACAAACATTTCACACCCGCTTCAGAAAAGAATACATAGAAGCCAGCAAAAAAACTAACTTAGACCATTTAATGACTCAAAACTTTCGACAAAAACCATAGTTTTAGATAGCACGACGGGACAAGTATTGTGTTGAAAATAATCGCCCTATTAAACTAATAGTCAACCAAATTTCTTATAAAATGATTAATGAAAACAATAACAAATAAACTTTTTATGTTTTTTATATTTTTTAGCAATTTTAATTTTGCTCAGAGAATAGATCAAGTAAAAACTGAAAACACATTCCATTCTGAAATAATAAAAAATTCTTTTTTTGATGATGTGATTGAAATAACAGATAAAAATGTATTTACATATGGAATAAACTATTTTTTTAACATTTCTATTTCTAAATTAAAAGATGCTAAAGCACCTATTTTATTTATACAAACAAAGGTACCTCTAAATTTGTTACCTTCAATTTATCCTGAGTTTACTAAATTAATAGTAATTGTGCCAAATTGGACATATTATAAAGAAACGTCAAACAGAAAATTTCCCAAAGGAGTTCTTTGCGGTGAACCAATTGCAAGTTCTATAGTTTACGAATTTAACAGAGAAAACGGAAAAATATTTAAAGACAGTTTAATAATTATGGGTGGAAAAGGATTCCCAGAAATGAAAATGAAAAAAAAGACAAACTTAAATGAAAATGAAATAGAATTTTTTTACAAAGAAAGTTACGGCTCAGTATGTTGCCCCAGAGACCCACAGAATGATAACAAGCCCACTCGTGAAGAATTTATAAATTTATTTGAAAATAAAAATAATGTCAAACTAAATAATAATATTTACAAAAAGATTAAAGGTAAAGAAGGTGAAAAAGAATATTATTATTCTTCAACGATTCTAACAAATGAACAAAAATTAAAATTCATTTTGGAAAGAGACGATTCACGAGTTATAAACAGGCATTTAAAAGATTTACAAAGAAAACGAGCCATTTTTACACCATTTATTGAACTCAATAACAATCTTGAAAAATTGTAAAACCTTGCCAACAATAACAATATCAAATCAAAAGGATTAGGTTTTAATGCAGAAGCGTTTGCAAAAGATACCTGCTATGAATTTGACGAACAAGGAAACCTTGTCAAAGAAATAGATTATGACAAAAACTACAAGTTTACGTTCGAGGATATTCTCAAATTTTGCCAAAAAGAGAACATTCTTCTCGAAAAAGGACCCATTTTGCAAAGTACAGGGTTTCATACTAGTATAAGAAGAGAATATAATGAAACTACAAAAAAGGGAATTTGGATTATTGAACGAATCAAACCAACAGATAGACCTAATATTGATAATAGAGAAACCATTACTTTAGACGGCACAACAGGAGAAGTATTGAGCAGAAAAGAATCGCCATATGTTAATAATTAGTATGCTACGTTTTAAAAAAAAGTTATTGACTTTACTATTATTCTTATGTAGTATTATATGCTTCAGTCAAAAGTTTATTTTCCAGAAAATAAATAATATCAAATAAAGAATTTTTGTATTGAGGCGCAACCCATTTGCAAACCAATTCAGAATTAGTCTATGAAAACCCTGTAAAAATTTTGGAAGGTGAACTGAAAAAATATACTTTCAAAGTAAAAACATACACAAATGGACAACCAAAAGACATGTCCAAAATAAAATGGATGGTAAAATATGGAGTTGCTACCTTTGATAGGACAAAAATAGTTCGCCCAATTACCATTAACTTTACAAGATGGAAAATCAAAAAAGGAATTACAGTTTAGAGTTTAAATTAAAAGCAGTAGAATTAAGTAACCAGCGGGGAAGTTTATCC
>JANPDC010000016.1:0-28801 GCA_031431275.1 Bacteroidota bacterium | reverse complement strand
AGGAGTCTGGTCCGTGTCTCAGTACCAGTGTGGGGGATCTCCCTCTCAGGACCCCTACCCATCGTTGCCATGGTAAGCCGTTACCTTACCATCTAGCTAATGGGACGCATGCTCATCTTTTGCCGTTGTGACTTTAATATAGTGTTGATGCCAACTCTATATACTATGAGGTATTAATCCAAATTTCTCTGGGCTATCCCTCTGCAAAAGGTAGATTGCATACGCGTTACGCACCCGTGCGCCGGTCTCTAGTATTGCTACTATACCCCTCGACTTGCATGTGTTAAGCCTGCCGCTAGCGTTCATCCTGAGCCAGGATCAAACTCTTCATCGTATATTATTTATATTATATTTGACTCCGATTTCCTAACTCTTTAGTATTCTAACTTATTCTCTGTTTTTTTGTTCCGATTTACATCGGAACGGCTGTCAATTCAATATGTCTAGGAACGTGTCGTATTCTTTTTTCGCTTTTCTTTCGTTTAGCGGGTGCAAAAGTAGTTATCTTTTTTTATCTGGCAAACTTTTTTTGATTTATTTTTAAATCTTTTTTGCCTTCAATATTTCTAACCTTTTTATTCTCTTGCGGGGTGCAAAGATAATCTCTTTTTTATTTCTGACAAATCTTTTTTAAACTATTTTTTAAAAAATTAATCGCCTTCTTCTTTTATAGTGTTTTCTTTGCGGGTGCAAAACTAACACTTCTTTTTGCTTTTTCTATGCCTTTTTTTTATTTTTTTTTGTTTATTTTTTAATTCTTTGAATGACTGTGGTTTGCAATAGGTTTTCATGTTTTGATACAGGCCTTTTATATCGTTTTTGTTCTTGTTTATCTTTTTTATATCATAATATGAATCGCATGCTCGTGGATTTTATACTGCTCCTGTCGCTTTTAACATGGAAAATTTCTAACGAAATTAACTTTTTTACTCTTTTGACTAGTCCTAAAAAATTGCATGGGTATGAATAACGGTCGGTTTTTAAAAAATGAAATAAACAGAAATGAAAAATCAGTCAAATCTCAGTGCCTTGACTGGAGAAATTCTTGTAATTACGAATGAGGGAATCAAGAGGACAGTTAGACAAATTACGATTGTTCCTATGTTTAATAGTAGTATGTAAAACCAGTCGATGTATACGGGAGCAGTATTTACGTAATAATTTTCTGGAGGTAATTGAATTATCCCAGTGAATTTCTGAATGAATAAAAGTCCTATTCCAATTAAATTCCCCCAAAAAAGTCCTCGAAGAATTAAATAAAAGGCGTTGTATAGAAAAATTTTACGAACTGATTTGTTATTTGACCCTAGTGCTTTCAATATTCCTATCATTTGTGTTCGTTCCAAAATTAGAACTAAAAGTGCAACTGCCATATTGATTGTTGCTACAATAATCATGATTATGAGTATGATTAATATGTTGAAATCGAACATTTGTAGCCATTGAAATATCAGTGGAAATTTTTCGATAATTGTTTTTGTGTTTAATTTGGAATCAATTTTTTTATACACTTGATCTCCTTTTTGCTCAATTTTATCAAAATCTGTTATAAAAACTTCGAAAGACCCAACTTGGTTTGTGTCCCAATGATTTAGTTTTTGAATATGTCTTATGTCACCAACTATGTATGTGGCATCAAACTCTTGAAAACCAGAATTATAAATGCCAATAATTTTGAATCGCCGTAAGTTTGGTAATCCGTTGCCTGTTTGTTTCATGAAAAAAGTATTGAAACTGTCGCCAAGTTTCAGATTGAGACGGTTTGCAAGGTATTTAGAAATGATAATATTCGGATTTATTTGATTTGAAAAATCAGGCAATTTACCTTGAATTAGATATTCATTGAGATTTTTCCAATTGTAATCTTTTCCAACTCCTTTGAATATAATTCCTTCGAAAGCCTTTTCAGTTCTAATGATTCCTGCTTTACTTGCGATGGCTTGAATATGCGAAATCCCATCTATGGATTGAAATTTTGGATAAAAACTTTGATTAGTTGAAATAGGAGTTGTACTGACTTGTGATTGGTTATCATCGAAATTAGAAATTACAATATGCCCTGAGAACGCTGCAATTTTGTCCCGTATTTTTTGTTTCAAACCAATTCCAGTTGCAATCGAAACGATCATCATAATCATTCCAATGGCAATTGCAGCAATTGCAATTTTTATTATTGGGGAAGAAATACTACTTTTATGGTCTTTAGAAGTAATGAGTCGTTTTGCAATAAAATATTCTAAATTCAAGTTTACATAATTTATTGCAAATGTAATAAAGTTTCAAAGTTATATTAGTTAAAGATTTAAAAATAGATTTATGAAAGGTTTCAAAAAAATAACTTACTTGATTTTTGCCGTTTTTTTTATCCTAATTTCATTTGCAAATGGATATAGGAATCAAGATTTAAAACAAGTTTCGGATTATGAAACTATAATCACTGGCGCTGAAAACACAAATGCCTATTTACCTTTATTGAAAGATAAAAAAGTTGGGGTAGTTACAAATCAAAGTGGGGTGATTAAAATAAAAAAAAATATTGATATAAAAAACAATACAAATTCAGGAAGTGATGAAGGAATCCGAATGGAACAAATATCAATTGTTGATTATTTTATAGAAAACAAAATAAATATTCAAAAAATATTTGCTCCAGAACATGGTTTTCGCGGTACTGCTGATGCTGGCGAACATGTTATAGATGGAAAAGACAGTAAAACTGGCTTGCCAATTATTTCACTTTATGGGGATAACAAAAAACCAAAACTAGAACAATTAAAAGGACTCGATGTTCTGATTTTTGATTTGCAAGATGTTGGCGCTCGATTTTACACTTATATTTCTTCTTTACATTATGTTATGGAAGCCTGCGCTGAAAACAATATTCAATTCATTGTTTTGGATAGACCAAACCCTAATGGAGGAATTGTTGATGGTCCAATTCTTGAAAAAGAATTTACGAGTTTTGTAGGGATGCATCAAATACCAATTCTTCATGGATTGACAATTGGCGAATATGCTAAAATGATAAATGGTCAAAAATGGCTTAGAAATAGTATTCAATGTAAATTGATTGTGATTCCATGTTTGAATTACAAGCGCGAAATGTTATATTCTTTGCCTGTAAAACCCTCTCCAAATTTACCAAATGACCAAGCAATCAATTTATATGCTAGCTTGTGTTTGTTTGAAGGAACGAATGTGAGTGTTGGTCGTGGAACTGAGACTCAATTTCAAGTATATGGCTCTCCATTTTTACCGAAAAATAATTTTAATTTCACACCAGTTCCAAATTTTGGAGCAAAAGAACCAGCATATAAAAATGAAATTTGTAATGGAGAAAATTTGACTAAAATTGCAAGAGTAAATCAACTCGAACTAAAATGGATTATAAAATCCTATAACGAGACCTCTGAGAAATCGAAATTCTTTAATCCTTTTTTTATAAAATTAACTGGTACAAAAAAATTACAGAAACAAATCGAATTGGGTGTTTCTGAAATGGAAATCAGAAAAACATGGTCAAAAGGATTGAATGATTTCAAAAAAATGAGAAAAAAATATTTAATTTATAAATAAATTTAACACAATATGAAAAAGAAAATAATTGTTTTTTTATTGATTGGGATTTCTGTTAAGATTTATTCTCAAAATCTAAATCTAAAAATTACAAATCTAAAACCCGCAAAAGAAGAAAATATTTTTCCAGAAGTTTACTTTGCCAAGAAGCCAAAAATAGCAGAAAAATTGAATATATTTCTTCAATTAGAATATTTGAGTCATTTGCCAGAAAAATTTACTGAAAATCCTTTCGAAAAAGCAACTTACTCTAGTAACCATTCAGGAATTACAAGTCTTTATGATTGGAAAACAAATAGAAATTTGGGAAATATTTTGAGTTTAACTATCTCTGGTGAATCAACGGGTGCGTATTCTGAAAGTTTTGATGATTATGAAAACTTTGATTTACGAAATGGAAACAAGATTTCAATGCAAGATATTTTCATTAAATCAAATACAAATGAATTGGTGAAAAATTTGAATTTGATAGTTAGAAAAAAAATTACAAATTTCTTAAAAGGAATAAAACCATCTAAAAACAAAAAAATTTCTAAAGTTGACGAAGAAACTTTTTCTGATCAAGTACTTTTATATGAATCTTGTCTCGAAGGTGTTTCAGAATATAATTTAGAATATTATAAATTTTATTTCACAAAAACGGGTATCACTTTTGTTCGAGAACGATGCTCCAACCACGCCATGAGAGGAATTGACGAATTATATAGTTTTTATATTTCTCTATCGTATAATCAAATCGACAAGTATTTAACAATTTATGGTCATAATCTAATCAATAATAAACTCGAAAGTGCAAATACAAATTCTCCTGAAGGTAAAATTTTTAAAGGTAAAATTAATGCCAAATATCCAATAACTGCAATAATAAGACAAATTAATAAAGATGGTTCTTTGAGTATTAACTACTGGTATGACAAAGTCAAAGAACCTATTGAATGGTCAGGAAATTTTACTAAAAATCATTTTTCCTTATCTGAAATGCAATCAGAAAACAACATAACAACTGCAATTATAGAAGCCGATTTTATAGATTCAAAAAAAATAATCGGAACATGGACAAACCAAACAACAAAAGAAGTTTTGAAATTAGAATTAGAAGAATATTAAATTACAAAGGTATTTTCATTTTCATTTTTTCAACAATATTAAATGCAGCGGGACAAATAGCGACATTCAATAGCGTTAAATCAGTTATTTGATTGAATTTTTTTCGATCAGTGTGAGGAAATTCTCGACAGGCCTTTGGACGAACGTCGTAAATGAAACAAGTGTTGTCTTGGTCTAAAAAATTACATGGGACGCTTTTCAAAACAAAATCTTTGTCTTCATCTACTCGCAAATATTGATCAATAAACTGTTGTGGCTTTTGTCGCAAATGCTTCGAAATCCTCTCTACATCAGCATCTGTAAAAAGTGGCCCTGTAGTTTTGCAGCAATTGGCACATTTTAGACAATCTGTTTTTTTGAATTCAGAATCATGAATTTCTTGCATGATATAATCCAAATTTTTTGGAAGTTTATTTTTTAACTTCACAAAATACTTTTTATTTTCGATATGAGTATCTTTGGCAAGTTTTACTAAAATGTCGATTTGTGGATTTGTCAATTTTGCTATTTAATAAAATTAAGTAACAAAATTACTGAAATCAAATAAACAAACAACTGCATAACCAAATAAATTTAAAAATGAAAGATCTTTTTGGGAAAGCCATCCTCGATTTCCAAACCAACAATTCACCAGAAAATTTAATTACAGAAACTAATATATCTGATCCAGATGAAATGAGTGTTGCTTATTTGTTTCGATCTTTCTCAGAAATGCCAAAAATCGAACAAGAGGCACTAGACATTTGTTATGGTAAAATTTTGGACGTGGGTTGTGGAGCAGGAAGTCACAGTTTATATTTAGAAAACGAAATGAAATTCGAAGTCACTTCTATAGATATCTCTAAAAATGCTGTTGAAGCCTGTAAACTTCGGGGCTTGAAAAACGCTAAAGTTAAGAATATTTTGGATGTTGAAAATGAAAAATTCGATACCATTTTATTGTTAATGAATGGAACTGGTATTTTTGGAACATTATCAGAGACTAGTAAATATCTTCAAAAATTGAAGTCACTATTAAATCCAAATGGACAAATTCTAATAGATTCATCTGACTTGATTTATATGTTTGATGAAGATGAAGATACAAAAAAATGGATTATTGAGAATCAATATTATGGAGAATTAACTTTTTCGGTTTCATACAAAAACCAAAAAGAAGATGATTTTCCTTGGTTGTATGTAGATTTTAAAAGTCTTAAAAACATTGCAAATTCAAATGGTTTGAGATGTGAATTGATTATTAATGGTGAAAATTTTGATTACTTAGCAAAATTATTCTGATTATTGATGCAATGAATTACTTTTTTTTATTAAAAATTATGATGTAATTACTTTTAAAATAAATTATCTATAATTATTTAGACTAATTGGAAAACTATATAGAACTGAAACTGGCTTTCCATCTTGAGTTCCAGGTATCCAATCTAGACATTTTTTTAGAACCCTTACTGCCTCTGTTCCAGCACCTTTTCCAATATATTTTAAAATTTTGATATTAGTAACTTTACCATACTCACTAATTTCAAAACTCATTAAAAGTACACCAGTTGGACTATCCTCTTCTGGAACTTTATAATTTTTAGAAATAAATTTTAAAAAACTCATTGATTCCACCTTTAAATTGAGGTCTAACGTCTACGATACTATATTCAATTGGCGGTATTTGCGTAACTCCAATTGGTGCTTGTGCAACGACAAATTGATTTAGAAATAACATCAGAAAAAAGAATAATATATTTTTAATGCATTTTGAGTTTAGAGTTATACTTTCTATGAAATTAGATTAAAATTAAATAAAACCCATAAAAAGCATGTTAAAATCGATGAAATACATACTGTTGAATTTTTCTCAGTGTAAATACTTATACTAATGTTTTTGACGTATATAAGACGATACCTATTTTTGAAAATAAAAAGAGGAAATCTTGTAATATAAGACTTCCTCTTTTTATTTTCTATCGTTTGTAAAATAATCAACTTAAAGAGTTTTAAAATCATGGAAACCACTATTCCACCATTTAAGTACGAATTTAAAGTTGATGGTTAAATTTTTGATTTGTAAAATAAATTCTATTTAATTTATTTTAATAGGGATATTTCTAACAACTCTAACGATTTTACCTGCTTCTTCGCCTGGCTGCCAGGGTGGTGATTTTGAAATGGTTTTTTTTGCAGACTCCCCAACTCCATTTCCAATGTCTTTAATAATTTTTACATTGGTTATTCTTCCGTCAGTTTCAATAATAAAACTCAATAAAATAGTTCCTGAAATACCTTCTTCTTCGGGTATTGCAAAGTTTTTAGATATATATTTCATGAATTCATTATTGCCTCCTGGAAAAACAGGTCTTTGTTCCACGATTTCATAATCAATTGGGGTGGAATCTGGTGCCGCTATATTTTGTGCTTGGGCAAAAGTCACATTTATAAAAGCAAATAAAAGTAGGTAGAGTTTATTCATTTTTTATAGTTTATTTGATGCAATTTAATATTTTATACAACACAAAACCAAAATCATGCCGAAAATTACTGTAAACTAAATATTTAACATAAAAATGAGACCTTTTTTATTTATTAAAGGTTTACGCTTATAGGAAAAACTACTAAAACTCGGATTTTTTCACCATTCTGCATCCCTGCTTCCCAAAAAGGTAATTTTAAAAATACTCTTTTTGCCTCAATTGCAGATGCCTCTCCAAGATCTTGAATAATTTTAAAATTACTTAAAGTTCCATTTAACTCTACTACAAAACTAATTTTAACAACTCCAGAAATGCCTTCAATATCTGGAATTACATAATTCTCTGAAATAAAATTATTGAGTGCTTGAAAACCACCTGGATATTTTGGTTTTATTTCTACCGATTCAAAGGGAACTGGATAATTTTGAGAATATACATTTTCCATGAAAAACATATTAGTGCAAAACATAATAAATAAAATGTAATTTTTATATTTCATTAGTTCGAATTTAATTTTTTTAATACTTTAAACAGTAGTCAATACAATTGGAATTGTATAGTAAACTCTTACAAATTTGTTATTGAGTGATCCTGGTTTCCATTTTGGTGAGAGCCTCAATACTCTAATAGCCTCTTTACTTGTTTCAAACCCTAAATCTCTTAAAATTTTGATATCAGTTAAAGATCCATCTTTTTCAATTACAAAACTAGCATATATCGTGCCCTTTCCTTGAAAATCTTTTGGAATTTGATAATTTCTTGCAATAAATTTTTGAAAAGCAACAATTCCATCAGGAAATTCTGGTTTGACATCAATTCCAGTAGAATTATAGATTGAGTTGTTGTCACCAACAACATCAATTTCACCTGATGTTGGATCAGGAGTTTCTATGGTTTGACTAAAACTTGTATTAAATGTACAAATTAAAAAAATAGAAAATAAAAAATTTTTCATATTATGGAATATTTAAATATTTATGGGTTTGTAAAGAAACTCTCCATTTTGGGTTATTCATCACGTAATCAACTATCATTGGTGTCATTTCTTCTTTTTTACTCCATTCTGGCTGTAAGAAAAGTATCGCACTGTTGTTTACTTTCTCTGATTGTTCTTCGGCAAAAATAAAATCATGTTTATTATGAATGATTACTTTCAATTCATTTGCATGATCATAAACGGTTTGGGTTGGTAATTTATTTTTCTTTGGTGACAAGCAAATCCAATCCCAAGTACCAGAAAGAGTGTAAGCCCCAGAAGTTTCAATATGTACTTTTAAATTATTGGCTTTTAAATTCTCCGTAAGTTGAGTCATGTCCCACATCAATGGTTCTCCACCTGTTACAACGACAGTGTCCGCATATTTTTTTGCGCTTTCTACAATTTTACCAATTGCAGTTGGTGGATGCAACTCTGCATTCCAACTCTCTTTGACATCACACCAATGACATCCTACATCACAACCTCCAATTCTAATAAAATAAGCAGCAGTGCCAGTATGAAATCCTTCACCTTGAATCGTATAGAATTCCTCCATTAAAGGCAACATGATTCCTTTTTCGACAGCTGATTGTAGTTCTTTTGATAACATTATTCAATTTTAGAATGCAAAGATACTATTTTAGGTTGAGAATGAAGTCAAAGGTAAGATTTAGGTTGAGTAGTAATACTAGTAAAGAAAAAAGACCGATAGTTTTTAGTCTATCGGTCTTTTACAAGTACTATTTTTTACCTTTTTTTATTTTTTTTTTACTGGTGTCGTTACTGTTTTGGGAGTTGGAATTGTCGTTTTAACAGAACTCAAAGATGCTAATGAATCTATGGCATATTTGTTTGTTGGGTCCAGAGCCAATGTTTTGTTCCACATTTCTGTTGCTTTTACCTTATCAATATTAGCATAAAATGCTCCTATGTTATTGTATGCCTCAATAAATTTAGTTTTAGATTTTGTAACTTCTTCAGTTCCTTTTGCTGTTACTAAATCCATAAAATCTTGGTATGATTTTGCCATCATATCATCTTTTTCCTGTAAATCATTAATCTTTGCTTTGAAAAAATGATAAATTGCAGCTGTTGGGTATTTTGCTATTACTTCTGAAAATGCAATTTCTGCTTTGTCTAATGCAGCAACATTGGGTTTTGATTTATCATAACCATAGTAAACACTGTAACCATAATAGGCATTATCGTCACTATAGTTTTTTGATTCTTTGTTAGAAGTTGCGATTTCAAAAACTGTTGCTGCTTGATCATAACTTTTCTGCTTGAAGAAAACACTACCAATTTCATAAATTTCTTCAGCAATTTTTGGTTCTTGTTCAATTGCCATTTTCATGGTGGCAACAGCATCAGTAAATTTTGCTTGATCTACAATTTTACCATCTGCCCCAGTTGCTTTTTTCATTTTTGCTTGCCCCAAAACGAAATAATCACGTGGTATTTTTTTTGTTACTGGATTTGCAATAAAATCCTCTAATGATTTAATTGCAACATCAGTATTACCATTTTGATAAGACGCATAACCTAAATATCTTAGTATTCTAGGATTAACTCCACCTATTTGCTTCATTTTATTTGCTTCAGCCTCTAGAGCTACATAATCTTTTGCTAGAATTAAAAAATCTGCATGTCGCATTCTAGAGTTTAGAGAGTAATCTGTTAAACTCATATACTTTTCATAATAACCTAATGCTTTTTTTGTGTAATCTGCATAATTTTTTGAGTCTTTATTTCCCCATTTGTAGTACGTCTCAGCCAATTCTCTATATACAGGACCATAACTTGGTGAAGAACTAGCCACGACATTCAAATCTCTATCGGCTTCTGAAAAAGCACTAGCACCTTTTAATATAACTCCAAGTTGCATTTTCGCACGAATCAAATTTGGATCTGTTGCGAAAGCATTTCTATATGCTGAATAAGCGTCATTTTGGTTTCTATCACCATAATAAGCATCACCTAGAGCTAATTGAACTTGTGCATCTTGATAGTTTACTGCTTTCGCTTTTTCTAAAATTGCAATGGCACTTTTATAATCAGGTTTATTGTTATCCATGTAGGCACGTGCAATGTAAACATACTCTTGAACATCTTTTTTCTTAATTCCTTTTATAGCAGAATCAATATTTGTTTTGGCACCAGCACTATTGTTATTGTCTAACTCCATTTGAGCTAAACCAATATAGTTGTAATGAGAAAACTCTTTTGCATTAAATCCGTTTAGAAAACTAACTTTAGCAGAATCAGCATAGGTTTGATACAAATATATTTTTCCTAACAAAAAAGGAGCTTCGCCATTTGTTGGTTTTGCAACTATAAAAGATTTTAGCAATGATTTTGCTTTTTCGAATTGTTCTGCATCTATTGCTTTCTTTGCAGGAACCAAATCTTGTGCTTGGGAATAGGTTACTGAAAGTGTTAATGCAATTGTAAAAATTTTAAACTTATTCATCTTATGATATTTAAACTTTATTTAATTTATTTTTGAATACTTATCTTTCTTCCTGGAATTTTTATAGGCAGCAAACCAGATTTTAATATTATTCTTTGACCTCGATCTCCTGCCATGAAAACACTAAATCCGTTTCCTAGACCTGATATCGTTTGACAATTTACAATATACAAATCACGTGCCAAAGGATATGTCTTTTCTGCGAGGTTATTTTGGCTCGGATAATAATATTTTAAATCGTTCATTGGTTTTACACTCAAAATTTGTATGTTTTCTTTGTAGTCTTCAATGTTGGCAGTTGGTTCCATTAACCAATTTACACCAACAACTCCAATCATACCTTTGTTTTCTGAAACATATTTGATTACTTCTTCATTTGTTTTAAAAGAAAAAATTCCTTTTTCTGGAGTAGTTTTCAAACCAGAAAATTCGTTGAGTAAACGAACTGTACTCGAATTTGGATTATCGAAAACCAAACCTTTAATTGTTGGGATTGTTTTTCCTTTCATGAAATCAATAACATCTGATAACGCAATTATGGAATCATTATTGTTTTTATTTGAAATTAAAGCAATCGCATCTGTTGCGAACAAAGTTTGCTTTGGAAATATTTTCTTTTTTGTCAAGTATAAAGAATCTTCAATAGATAATTTTTTTGAAAGTACTGCAATTTGTATAGAATCTTTTAATAAAGATTGCAAAACTTCGGTTTCAGATTTTGAATTAATTTTAATTTTAGCAGGATACTCACTTTCAAAAACGGCAACTCCACCTTCAATTATTGGTGTTAATGTTTCATCTACCAAAATTTCAGTACTACCATTTACCATCGTTTCAATATTCTCTTGTTTTTTATTACAATAAAATAAAATCGATCCTAAAACAATTGCAAAACCTATTTTAATATATTTTGACATAATTAGTTTTTGTTATTATTAAAAAAACGTAAAAATCTAAACCCAGAATACACTATCAACAATAATCCAAATGCAATTCGATATTTTGTATCCATTACAATTGGTAATTTTTGCCAAAAAATCAAAATCATTCCTAAAATGAAATACAACGTAAAAAACAACATTCCTATAACGAGAAGAAATCGCTCATTTGGCGATTTCTTCTTTATAGATTCTTTTATTTTATCTAACATTTATTCTTGTGCAGCAGCAGCCACTTTAATTTGTTGAACAAAAGTACAACGTACTTTTTTACCATTTTGCTCAGCAGGAGTCCATTTAGGACATTTGTTAAAAACTCTCATTGCTTCTGCTTTTGTACCAAAACCTAAATCTCTTAAAATTTTGATATCTGTCAACGAACCATCCTTTTCAACAACAAACTGAACTAAAACTGTTCCACCTTTGAAACTTTCATCATCTGGTGGTGTAAAGTTTTTTTGAATAAAACTATAGTATCTGTCTATTCCTCCTGGAAATTCTGGTTTTACTTCAACACCTGCGGAATTAAATAATTTATCTGGTTCATCATCAACTACTTTTTTATCCCCGTCACCTGGTTTTTCAATTGTAATTTCAGCATCTGGATCACCTTTTATAGTTTCTGCACCCGTTTTTACTTTTTCAATTTCTTTAACTTTTGGTGGTTCTTCAACAACTTGATCTGCTTTTGCAACCACTGGTTTCACAAATTTTACTTGATCTACTTTTGGCGGTGGTGGTGGCGGTGGTGGTGGCGGTGGAACGTTTTCTTTTGGTTTTTCCTTTGGAGGTAATTTTATTTTAATGATTTTTGGTGCTTTCGCTTCTTCTTTACCCAAACCGTCAAACAAATTACTCAAAAGTGTTGGAGCGCCAATTGCAAAAGCAAAAAATACTGCTCCAATGGCTAAGGCAATTAAAGAATTTCGGGTACTTTTAGTTCGTAAATCATAAGCACCATAACTTTTGTTACGACCTTCGAAAACAACATCAAGCCATTCTTTTTTAAATAAGTCTAATTTCATAATAGTCAGTATTTTATTTATTTAATGCTGGTGTTGAGGCTGTATCTCCTGATAAAAGTTTTGTTTCTTCTGGAGAAAAATCATTTACAATAGCATAAGTCTCAACCCCAGATATTGCCATTTCATCCAAAACATCAACCAAATTTTTGTAATTTGATTTTTTACTTGGTTTTATGATAACAATAATTCCGTTTTGTGGTTTACCTAATCCTGTAGAATATTCAAGAACAGACTTTTTTCTTTTAAGCAACTCTTTACGAAGACCATCTTTTCCATAAGATATATCTTTAGGTGGAGAAATAGGATTATTTAACATCCCCATATACCATTTAAGTTTGTCCTTACCATCAATAAGCAAAGTCAATGTTCGATTTTCATCAACTAATACATTTGTATCAACTTCTTCATCTTTATCTGGTAAACCTAATTTCATTGATTGAGGTTTGTTTAATGAAGTTGTCAACATAAAGAAAGTTATCAAAAGAAAAGCCAAATCAACCATAGCAGTTAAATCTACTTTAGAATTTTGTTTTTTACTCCTTACTTTTTTATCTTTTCCGCCACCGTCGCCCGTATTTAATTCAGCCATTGTGTGTATGTTTTAAATTAAAAATCTTTACCTTTCAGACCCGTTATCAAACTAAAGTTATTAATTTGTTGATCTTGTAATATATCCATAACGCGTTTAATCACGGGATATTGTTCTTTTGCATCACCTTTTATTGCAATATTCAAATCTCTTTCTTTATTAGAATCTTCATTTGTTGCAATTCTAGCGTTGTAAATCCATTCTTTCAATTGATTATTAAGAGAATCTTTTGGTATGCCTGGCTGAACTCCAGGTTTATTTCTTTCATCTGGCTTCATGTCAATTAAACTTGCAAGACCTTCAATTGGCACACCAAAATTATCAATTTTGGAGAACCTTGTTGATTGTTCTTCAGTAAAAGTTACACCATATTTTTGTCCCATTAATGCTAATGTTCTCTCTCTAACATCCTTACCAAGAACTCCAAAAAACACTTTGTCTTTACCACCAATAATAATAGTTGCTAAATCACGTTCTGGCAATTTATTTGGAGTTGTTGAAGACGGTGTATCTACCGGAAGTGCTTCTGGTAATTTTGTTGTCGCAGTAAGAATAAAGAACGTAAGCAAAAGAAAGGCCACATCGCACATAGCAGTCATATCAATTGACGTTGCTTTTTTGGACATCTTTACTTTACTCATTTTTTTATTTTAAATAGTAATTAAGTAGTAATTTTCATCACCATTCAATCAATGGTTATTTATTTAGTTTTTGAATCTTCTGTAAGTTTTTACAATTGCAGAACCTGCTTCATCTATTGAATACGTCAATGTATCAATTTTAGAAGTAAATAGGTTATACATAATAATTGCTAATGCAGAAGTAGAAATACCTGTTGCTGTATTAATCAAAGCTTCAGAAATACCGTTTGCAAGTTCCGCAGAATCTGCTCCTCCTCCACCTGCTAATCCAGCAAATGCTTTAATCATACCAGTTACTGTTCCTAATAATCCTGCAAGCGTACCAAGCGAAACAAGAGTTGAAAGAATCGTCATGTGTTTTTCTAACATAGGCATCTCTAGAGATGTTGCTTCTTCTATTTCTTTAGAGATTGATTCTGCAGCAGCTTCGCTGTCTAAACCTTCTTTTCTAACTTCATTGTGTTTTATTAAAGCTGCTTTTATTGCATTTGCAACAGAACCTTTTTGTTTATCACAATTATCAATGGCAGCATCCATATCATTTACTGCTATATTAGACTGAACTTTTTTCATAAAAGTATCTAAACTTCCTGAACCAGTTGCTTTTGTTATAACCATGTAACGCTCAATTGAAAAAACAATAACCATTAGCAAACATCCTAGTAAAATTGGTACAATCGGGCCACCTTTATATACCATTGCTAAATAATCGTTTGGATTTGGTTTTCCAGTATTTACTCCACCTTGAAAATGAGAGCCAGCTCCCATAATAAACCTCCATACAATCCAACCAACTAGAACACATCCTATAATAATTAGTGGTGTCATAAATCCAACTGCTCCTGAACCTGAGTCATTACTTTTTTTAACGTTTGCCATTTTTTTTTAATTTTAAATTTTGAATTTTATTGGGTTGAAATTATATTAAGAACATTATTTTCTTGTAGCAAATTTAATTTTTTAGTTCAAATAAAAAAATTTTTTTTAATTTTTTTGATATATTTATGTAAGTTTTAAAAAACAATCCACAAAATTTTAAGAAATCTATTGCCATATAATCAGTATATGATTGATTTTCAATATTTAGTTCAGAAACATTCATTTATAACGAACTTCTGTTGCAAATAGTATAAAAATCATAAAAAAAATATAATTTACGGAAAACACACAACGATTTTTAAATTTTTATATCTTGCAATGCTATTACTCTCACACAACACCCTAATAAAATGAACAAAAAAGACGATTTTATTTCTAAAATAAATGAAGGTTATACTTCAAAAGGAACCACAATAACTCTTGGTGCTGCAATTTTAGATGGCGAAGCAATTCCAGAAGTTCCGGTTAGTATTCCGTTGAAAACAATGAACCGCCACGGATTAATTGCTGGTGCAACTGGAACTGGAAAAACAAAAACAATTCAGGTTTTGTCTGAACAGTTGGCGCAAAACGGTGTTCCTGTATTAATGATGGATATAAAAGGAGATTTCTCTGGCGTTGCTAAACCCGGCGAAGAGAAAAGTTTTATAACCGAACGACATGCCAAAATCAATATTCCATTCGAACCAAAAGGATTTTCTACTGAATTAATGACGCTTTCAAATCAGAATGGCGTTCGTTTGCGGGCTACAGTTTCTGAATTTGGACCTGTTTTATTTTCTAGAATTCTAGATTTGAATGATACGCAATCTGGTGTAATATCTGTAATTTTCAAATATTGTGATGATAATAAGATGCCTCTTTTGGATTTAAAAGATATTAAAAAAGTAATGAATTATATTACTGAAGAAGGCAAAGACGAGATTTCTGAACAGTATGGGAAGATTTCAACCTCGACTACAGGAACTATTCTTCGAAAAATTATTGAACTCGAACAGCAAGGTGCCGAAATATTTTTTGGTGAAAAATCATTTGAAATTGAGGATTTAATGCGTTATGACGAAAATGGTTACGCATACGTTAATATTGTACGATTGACGGATATTCAAGACAAGCCTAAATTATTTTCGACATTTATGTTGAATTTATTGGCAGAGATTTATCATTTAATGCCCGAAAAAGGCGATCTAGACCAGCCAGAATTGGTTATTTTTATTGATGAAGCACACCTTATATTTAATGAAGCCAGCAAAACATTACTAGATCAAATTGAAACTATCATTAAATTGATACGTTCTAAAGGTGTTGGCGTTTTCTTTATTACACAAAACCCAATGGACATTCCGAAAGGTGTTTTGGCACAATTGGGTTTGAAAATTCAACATGCTTTGCGAGCCTTCACGGCAAATGATCGACAGGCGATTAACCAAACGGCTGATAATTACCCAACATCTGAGTTTTACAAAACGGAAGAATTATTAACTTCTCTCGGAATTGGAGAAGCTCTTGTTACGGCTTTAAACGAAAAAGGAATTCCCACGCCATTAGCAGCAACCATGATGCGCGCACCCGAAAGTAGGATGGATATTTTATCACAAGCAGAAATTGATGAAATCAACTCAAATTCTAAATTAGTTAAAAAATATGAAGAAGAAATTGATCGTGAAAGTGCCTATGAAATTCTAACTAAAAAAATTGAGGAGATTTCTTCACAAGTTGAAGAAGCCGAAGTAGAAAAACAAGAATCTAAAGAACCCAGTACAGCATCAGTTGTAGGAAAATCGGTTTTGAAAGTAGTAACTAGCGCTAGTTTCATTCGTGGTGCTTTTAGCGTTTTGATGAAGGTTTTGAGAAAATAAATATCAATCTCAAAAATCAATTTCAAAATTCAACTTCAAAAATCAATATCAATTTAAACAAATGAAAGGATTTATAACTATAACATTACTAATACTTTCGAATGTTTTTATGACATTGGCTTGGTACGGACATTTAAAATTTAAGGAACTCAAGTGGTTTGAAAATGCAGGATTAATAACCATCGTTTTAATTAGTTGGGGCTTGGCTTTGTTTGAATATTGTTTTCAAGTTCCTGCAAATAAAATTGGTTACGAAGGCAATGGTGGTCCATTTAGTTTAATGCAACTCAAAGTAATTCAGGAAGTAATTACCTTAGTAATTTTTGTAATTTTCTCAATGATTTTCTTCAAAAATGAAACTTTCAAATGGAATCATGCTGTTGGATTTTGTTTTTTAATTTTGGCAGTATATTTTATATTTAAAAAATAAATGGCTAGTCCTAAATAAGAATACTAAATATTCAGGACTAGTCAAATTTTATTTACTTTCGTGGTATACCTTGCCGACAATTTTCCAAGTTTTGTCAAATTTCAATAACGATAAATAATCGGTATAAGTTAATTTTCCGCTTTTTGACAATTCAATTTTAGCCATTGCTGATCCTCCAGTAATATCAACAAATTTGACAACACCTTTCCAATCTTTCTTTTTTGGGTCAAAATCGGGCTTTGTTTTTCGTTTTTCGATGCCTTTAATCCAATCATTTATTGGATATTTTCCTAAAGTATCGCCTGCTTCTGCATAAAAAATAGCAAAATCTTTATGAAAACCAGCCGCCATCGATTGGGTATCTAGTTCATTATAGGCACCATTAAAATACGATTTTTCAATTAAGGTTTTAATAGCAATTTCGTCTTCACTTTCTTTTTTGTTTTTCCAAGAAATGGTTAAAACACTAATTAATATTGTACTTAAAATTATAACTACTGACTTTTTCATAATTTTTTTTATTTAAAATTAAAGTGCAAAAATATATAATTAGTACCTTTGCCACAAGTATATACTTTTTTGTATATTACATACTAAAAGTATACTAATATTGATTATCAATAAATTATATATTAAAAAATGTCTAAAATAATCGAAAAACCTATTTGTCCCGACCTTGTTTGCTCTGTTGATTATGCGTTTAAAAGAATCGGAGGTAAATATAAAGGAAGAATTATTTGGAATTTGAATGAAGAAAAAATTCTTCGTTATGGCGAATTAAAAAAAATCATGCTCGACATTACTCCAAAAATGCTCACGCAAACTTTACGAGAATTAGAAGAAGACGATTTGGTAACACGAAAAGTATATCATGAAGTGCCGCCAAAAGTAGAATATGGTTTAACAAAAGTAGGCGAAGATTTGATTCCGTTCATCAATCATCTAAAAAATTGGGCTGATGTGCAAAAAAGAAAACAATACCAACAAGAAATGAAAATTTACAACAATGAACAATAAACCATTTTTACTTTTAATTTTAATGAGTTTTTCTGTTTTTTCGCAAGAAAAAAAAATACTTACCTATCGGAAAACTATTATTAGTCCAACTTATAATTTGGTTTTAAAAAACAACGAAAAAGCATTAAAAATTGATATTTTAAACAAAAAAGAAACTGATTTTTCTAAAAACACAACTTTCCCTTCATTTAATTCAAAAATTGCAATTGCTGCTTTTAATGAAAAATTATGGCTTGCAAATGCTAAAAATATTGAAGTTTTAAATATTAAAAACAGTAAAAAATTAGAAAGCATTCAAATTCCAAATGAAATAACAATTTCGCAAATGGCAATTGGGTTTAACCATGTTGTTTTTGCGATTGATAATCAACAAAACAGTATTTATTCAATAGAAAATAAGCAATTTAATTTGTTGTTAAAAGATGAAAAAATCAGCAATATCAACGCTGTATTAATTATTGGCGGCGAATTATTTTTAGGAACCGAAAACAGTATACTTTCTGTTTCAATTTCTAAAAAAACTGTTTCGGTTTTTGCTGAAAATTTAAATAAAGTTTTGGCATTAGAAACCGATTATTTAATGCAAATTTTGGCTTTAACCAATAAAGAAGTCTTGCGTTTTAATACCAAAAAAGAAGCCTCAACTTTAATGGAAAATGATAAAAATTTTCTTTCTTTCTCTATGAATCCACAAAATCAACAACTGTTTTTTATTTCAAAAACTGATGAAATTGAAACTGTTGATTATTCAAAATTAATAAATCTTTCTAAAGAAGAATTACAAACTAGAAACGCTAGAAAAATGAAACCTTTTGAAGCAAAAGACTTGATTTTAGTGGGTTCTGAGTACTTAATTCATTCTAATAATGAAAATCCTGATTTGAGAGAAACTGTTTTAGAAGGTTTTTATCCTGAAAAAGATAAAGTTGAAAACGGCGAATTATCTGACATTACCCCGAATATAAAAACTATGGAATGTGCCGAAAAATCGTATCAAGCGTTTTTAAAATGGGCTAAAAAAGTATCTACAAATTTTAAAAATACGACAAAAAACACACCGCCAACTTTTTGGTTAATGGTTAACGATTATTCTGAAATTAAAGGAAAAATATTAGACGAACCAAGACCAGCAAAAGTTTGGTATTGGAAAAGAAAACCAGCCGTAATTGGTCGTTTTCCTGGTTTTTGGAAATGGGAAGCCGTTTTAACACAAGATTGCAAATGTGTTTTACCAAACGAAGCAGAAGCCGAAAAATATTTTAAAGATTTTATAAAATAAAAACTTAGAGATTTAGAGAAGAATGCAAAACTCTAATCCTCTACTCTCTATGTTAAACAAAAAAAGAATGAAAGCACTAACTTTTTCAACTTTCGGTTTGCCCGAAGTTTTAGAATATATAGAAATAGAAAAACCAATTATTTCAAACAACGAAGTTTTGGTGAAAACCGAAGCCATTGGTTTAAATTATGCCGATATTTATCGCAGAAAAGGAAACTATCATTTAAAAGGAAATCCGCCTTTTATTGCTGGCTACGAAGGCGCAGGAATTGTGGTTGAAAGCAAAGTAGAAAACATTAAAATTGGCGACAGAATTGCCTTTACCGATGTACCTTTTGCTAATGCCGAATATGTAATTGTACCCGAAGCACATGCAATTCCGTTGCAAGAAAATATTAGTTTTGATTTGGCTGCATCGGTTTTGTTACAAGGTTTAACAGCGCAATATTTGTCAACCGATAGTTTTTTGGTTAAAGAAAACGATGTGGTTTTAATTCATGCTGCTTCAGGCGGAGTTGGGCAAATTCTTACTCAAATTTGTAAAATTAAAGGCGCCAAAGTTATCGGTTTGTCGAGAAACGAAAGTAAATTACAAATTATTTTAGACAACAAAGCAGATTTCGCCGTTCCGTTAAACGAAAATTGGAAACAAAAAGTAATGGAAATCACAAAAAATAAAGGTGTTGATGTGGTTTTTGACAGCATTGGTTCGACTTTAATGGATAGTTTCGCAGTTACAAAAGAATGTGGAACAGTGGTTTTTTATGGCATGAGTGGTGGCGACCCAGCCCACGTTGACCCAAGAATGTTAATGGATACAAGCAAAACCCTAACTGGTGGCGATTTGTGGAGTTACATCAACTCAAAAGAAGAAAGAATTTCTCGTTCAAAACAATTATTCAATTGGATTTTGAATGGCAAAATAAAAATTGCCGAACCAGTAAAATTCAAATTATCCGAAGGAAAAAAAGCACATGAGTTTTTAGAAAACGGAAAAAGTACTAGCAAAGTTTTATTAATTCCTTAAGAAAATAATTTTTAAAATAAGATAAAATGAATGGTGAAAAAGATTTAGAAAAACTTTTAAAAGGCATGAAACCTAAACATATTTTGGGCGAATATGTATTTTGCGTAGTTAAAGATTTAATGAATATAAATCTTAATGAAATCGAAATGACTTTTAGGGAAGAAGAAGGAATTACAATTATTATAAAAAAAGAAATTGCGGATAAATTACACTTAAATTATTCGTTTATTGCTTCTTGGATAACGTTAACAGTTCATTCTTCTCTCGAAGCCGTTGGTTTAACAGCCGCATTTTCAAAAGTATTATCAGAAAATAATATAAGTTGCAATGTTGTAGCCGCATTTTATCACGATCATATTTTTGTAGACAAAAAAGACACTGAAAAAGCAATGAGCATTTTAAATAAACTTTCAGAATAAATTTAAAAAAATGAAACAAACTATCCTATTATTTGTTACAATTTTATTGTCAATACAAGCAAACGCACAACACGAAAACCATAAAATGAGTTCCGACAAGCCATCAACACATGGTATGTTGCTTTTTGGTTCCGAAAAAATTTATGTATCCCACTTACCAATGTTTCATACGCCGCATGATTATCAGATTATTTTGGAGTTAGAATTATCAAAATCTGACAAACAAAAATATGTTGCTGATAAGAACAAAAACCCAAGTTATACAACTTACACCATTGAACCCGAAAAATTTGTTTTGCCTGATATGATAAATAATCCGAAGGCTTTTAAAATTAATTTATATCGTGGACATTTTGAACGTGGTGGAGTTGAAATTTTAAAAAATATAACTGTAAAAATTGTGAATGTGGTTTATTTCAAAAAGTTTAATCCTGATGAAATGAAAGCAAAAACGAGTAATTTTATACTTTTCGGAAATGAAAAAGAACAGTTTTTGGCTCATGAAATTACCAACAAACCCGATTTTGAACAAATTATAGAAGTAAAAACCAATTTAAAATCGTTTTTGAATACCGAAAAATCGAAAATAATTACTTTAAATAGTGTTGAAAATAATCCAATTGGCATAAGTAGCAACGAAGTTTTAATAAACGAAAAACCAATTTTTTTATTGAAGCAATTGTACTTAGAATTTGACGATTTAAAACAATAATTATGCACATACATTGTTTGCAACACGTAAGTTTTGAAAATCCTGGCACCATTTTAGAATGGATTTCCGAGAATAATCATACCATTAGTTATACTTATTTTTTTGAAGAAAATCCGATTTTACCAAATATAGATTCTTTTGATGCTTTACTTATTTTAGGCGGCTATATGAATGTTAACGAGGAAGAAAAATTTACTTGGTTAAAACCGGAAAAAGCATTCATAGAACAATCAATTAGTGCCAATAAAAAGATTTTCGGCATTTGTTTGGGGTCACAATTATTGGCTAATGTTTTGGGTGCGAAAGTACTAAAAGGAAGTCAAAAAGAAATAGGTTTTTTTCCGATAGAATTTCCTAAAAAAGAAAATTCGTCGTTCAATCATTTTGAAAAAGAAACAACAGTTTTTCATTGGCATGGAGATACTTTTGAAATTCCTGAAAATGCAACTTTAATTGCAAGTTCTAAAGCATACAAAAATCAAGGCTTTATGGTTGGAAATCAAATTTTGGCTTTTCAATTTCATATAGAAATGGATGAAGAAACGATTGAAAACTTAATGAAAAACGAACCCGAAGAATTGGCTGAAATTGGAAATTACATTCAAAACGAAACAACAATTAGAAATCATTTTCAAAACTTAAATCAAACTAAAATATATTTTTTTAAACTTTTAGATCAATTTTTTGCTCATGGAACATAACGACATTATTGGCACAATTGGTGTTGGCTTAATATTAATTGCCTACTTTTTAAACATTTATTCGTTTATAGAAAAAGACGGAAAACTTTATTTTATGCTAAATATTCTCGGCGCAAGTTTGGCCTGTTATGCTTCGTTACTTATAAATTACAAACCGTTTATTATTTTAGAAGGAACTTGGGCAATTGTTAGTATATTTGGTTTTATGAAAGTTTTGAAGAAAGAACACAGTAAATAGATTATAGAATAAAGATTTTAAAAATAAGACTGAAAACATGAAAAAATACACCTTACAAAACAATCCGTTTATTGTTCCAACAACCGATGGAAAAATAATTAAAGAACATCACGGAAATGCTACAACAAACAATGCTGATATCTCAATTGCACACATGATTGCGCCTGCTGGTTGGTCAGAACCTTTTCAAACACCTGAATTTGAAGAATATACTTTTATAATTTCAGGGAAAAAGCAGTTTATTATTGATGACGAAACCATTATTTTAGAAGCAGGTCAATCTATAAAAATAGAAGCCAATACACGAGTGCAGTACTCTAACCCATTTGATGAAACTTGCGAATATATTGCTATTTGCAAACCTGCATTTGATTTTATGAAAGTACATCGAGAAGAATAAAATTTAAAGAAACTATTGAAATATCATTTTTTTTGGTTAGTATTGTAATGTAATAATATCTATGTAAACTTGAAAAGCAATACTACAAGTCACAATATATTCAAATTTTTTGCTTTTGTAATTTTATTTACATCAGTAATATCATGTAATAAAGAAAATAGTCTAACACTTGAAGAATCAAACTATTTAAAAGACAACAAAGATTTAAAAGTTGCTGTTTTCCCCTATTACGCACCTTACCAATTCATCAATGAACAAGGAGAAATCGATGGTATTTTCATCGATTTGCTTAAACTAATTGAAGAAAAAAACAACATTAAATTTAAAAAAGTTTACTACAACAAATGGGAAGATGTTCTTGTTGATACTCAAAACAATAAAATTGATTTAATATTAGAAGTTCAAAAAACGAAAAGTCGAAGTGAATATTTGAATTTTTTCGAACCTCTTTTTGAATCTCAACTTGTAATTGCTCAGAAAAAAGGATCTGAAAAAATTAATGGTTTAGAAAATTTTGGTAAGAGAAAAATGGTTTTACCAAACAAATATTCTATCGTTGAAACATTAAAAATCAAATATCCAAAAATTGATATCTCAAGCGAAGCAAATGATGCAGAATGTTTAAAGAAATTGAATAATGGAGATTATGATGCTTTTGTTGGTCCAAGAGCGGTTGTTAATTATTTTATTAAAAAAGAAAATTTAAGTAACATAATCATTTCTGATACCATAAATGAAAAATATACGCCAAGTTTAGCCATAAACAATAAAAATGTTTTACTCACATCAATATTCAGAAAAAGTTTAGATAATATTTCATCTAAAGAAAAAAATCAAATTTTGAACAACTGGTTGTTTAATTTGGTTGTTCCTTTTTATGAAAAATCAATATTTTGGATTTATGTTTCTTCATCTATTTTAGGTTTACTTTTACTTTTTTCTGGGTTGAGTTTTTATTTAAAAATGAATGTGAAAAAGAAAACAAAAGAACTCAATATCGCTAAAGAAAAAGCAGAACAATCTGATAGATTTAAAACCAACCTCATACAAAATATTTCGCATGAAATTAAAACTCCAATGAATGGAATTATTGGTTTTACTGAACTTTTAAAGGGAAATGATCTAACTTCTATTGATCGTGCTAAATACCTTGACATAATTTCAAATTCAACAAAAGATTTAGAAATTTCAATAAATAATATTTTAGATATTTCACAATTAGAAACCAAACAAATTCAATTAAACAAAGAATTTGTAGATCTAAATAGTTTAATCAAAGAGTTGGAAATTTTCTTTGCTCCTATCGCAAAAGCAAAAAACATCAAACTCGAAATTAAAAGTAATCCACTAGATTCTAATTTATTTTTTAAAACAGATAAGAAAAAATTACAAAAAGCACTTTCATATATTGTTGATAATGCCATAAAATTTACCAATTTTGGATTTGTAAATATTAGTTATGAAGTCAATCAAAATGGACTTAATATAATTATTCGAGATACAGGAATTGGTATCGATGAAAATGAAAAAGAACTTGTTTTTAATAGTTTTTCGCAATCAAAAAAAACAATAAGTCGAAGTTATGGCGGTTTAGGTTTGGGATTATATTTCGCAACAAAATATGTTTCGCTGTTGAACGGAAAAATAAATTTTACGAGCACAAAAGATTCTGGAAGTGTTTTCAACATACTGTTTTCAAATATTGAAACAATTCCGAAATTAAATGAAAACAAGTTGAATAAGAAAAAATCAAAAGGCTCGAACAATGAATTTAATATTCTAATCGCTGAAGATGTTAGTATAAACTTTTTATTATTGCAAAAATTATTATCAAAAAATTCAAATTTCAAATTTAATATCAAGAGAGCAGAAAATGGTCAAGAAACTATTGATTTGTATAAAGAAAATGAATTTGATTTAATATTTATGGATATAAAAATGCCTGTAATTGACGGATATGAAGCAACTAAAGTAATAAAAAAATTAAATGCAGATTCAATAATTATTGCCCAAACAGCATTTTCAAGAGACGAAGATATTGAAAATGCTTATCAATCGGGTTGTGATGATTTCTTAGCAAAACCTATTGATAGTACAAAACTTAATGAAATTTTAGAAAAATATTTAGAAAATTAGAAGTTCGGATTGTTTCATAACAAAGATAATATTTTGACTTCTACTTCTGGCGAATTCCATATCTCCTCGATATTATCCATTTTCAAAACTTCTTGCATAATGGTTTCTTGCAAATCTCCAATTGCCAATGCCTCAGAATAGGGTCTTGTTGAAAAAGTTACTCTACTATATAATGGAATCCATTTTTCGGGATACTTTTCAGAGAAATGTTTCTCGATTTTCTTTTGCAATAAAAATTTTGGATCAGCCGTTTTTGAACTCATTTCCATAAAATTTCGATAGGAAAGTTCGGCAATGGCATCAGCATTTGGCTTTCGAGATTTTTCATATTCAGAAAAAATCATTTTCCAATCATCTCCATATTTCTCAATCATTTCTTGCAAAATTGTAATGTCTTCAAAACCAGCATTCATTCCTTGTCCATAAAACGGAACAATAGCATGGCAAGCATCGCCAATCAGGGCTATTTTATCTTCAAAAGTCCATGGATAACATTTCATAGTCACCAAAGTGCTGGTCGGATTTTTAAAAAAATCTTGAACCAAATCAGGAATAACATCAATTGTGTCGGGTAAATTTTTCCTAAAAAATGCTTCAACATCGGCGGAATTTTTCAAAGATTCTAATGAGTTTTCGCCTTTAAATGGCATAAAAAGTGTACAAGTAAAACTACCATCAAGATTAGGAAGCGCAATCAACATATACTTACCACGTGGCCAAATATGTAAAGAATTTTTATCTATTTTATGCGAACCGTCAGCATTTGCTGGAATATGTAGTTCTTTGTAGCCTGTGTTTAAAAACTCTTGCGAATAATTAAACATACTTTGTCGTTGCATTCTGTGCCGAATTCTTGAAAATGCTCCATCAGCTCCAAAAACCATATCATATTTAACATCATGCCATTCGCCACGTTCCGTTTCACCAATATGCAAAGTGGCATCGGCCATCGAAACATCCCAAATTTTCTGTTCAAAAAAGAATTCAGCACCGGCTTCTTCTGCCAAATCAATCATCTTTTTATTTAAAACACCACGAGAAATGGAGTAAATATTTTCTCCATTATTTCCATATTGCTGCTCTACCAAATCATCTACTAAATGAATTGCTCGCTTGTTCATTGGTATTGCAATATCTCGAACCTTACTGCCTACTCCAGCATCATCAAGTGCTTTCCAACCACGATTTGACATCGCTAAATTAATCGATCGACCAGAAAAATTAATAGTTCTAATATCTTGGCTTCTGTCATAAACATGAACAATATGCCCTGATTTTCTTAAATAAATCGCCAATAATGAACCTACTAATCCAGAACCAACAACCGCAACTTTTAAAGGATTTTGCATAAAATATTGTATTCGGTAAAAATAATTATTATATTTTTGAAAACATCAAATTATTAAAGAAATATTGACTTAATCAATCTCAGTACTTTTTTTAATATTTTATACTCTTTTTTTTATATTCTGACTTCTTTTTCTACTTTTACAAAAACAATTTGAATGACTTTCCAAAACACCTCAGGATTCGCTAAACAACTTGATGCACAAGACGAATTAGCACATTGTAGAAATGAATTTATTTTTCCGCAACACAATGGCAAAAATGTAATTTATTTTACAGGAAATTCTTTAGGATTACAACCAAAACGAACCAAGAAATATGTTGATGAAGTCATGAATGATTGGGCAAATTTGGCGGTCGAAGGTCATTTTTATGCCGAAAAACCTTGGTGGGATTATCACGAACGATTTGCAAAACCATTATCTAAATTAGTGGGTGCAAAACCTTCAGAAGTTACTGTAATGAATACTTTGACAGTAAATTTACATTTATTAATGGTTTCCTTTTACAGACCAAATAACAAACGTTTTAAAATTATTTGCGAAGAAAAAGCCTTTCCATCAGATCAATACATGTTTCAATCGCAAGTAGATTTTCATGCTCGAAGTTTAGGATTTAATTCAAAAGATGCTATTATTGAACTGAAACGTCGTGATGGAGAACATAATTTGCGAACCGAAGATATTTTGGCAAAAATTTCTGAAATTGGCGACGAATTAGCATTAGTGTTAATTGGCGGCGTCAATTATTATACAGGGCAAGTATTTGATATTAAAACCATAACCGAAGCAGGACAAAAACAAGGTGCAAAAGTAGGGTGGGATTTAGCACATGCTGCTGGAAACATAAAACTAGAATTGCACAATTGGAATGTAGATTTTGCAAGTTGGTGTTCCTATAAATATATGAATTCTGGACCAGGAAACGCATCGGGTTGTTTCATTCACGAACGCCATCATTTTGATAATGATTTACCAAGATTTGCAGGATGGTGGGGACATAACAAAGAACGAAGATTCAAAATGGAACAAGATTTTGATCCAGTTCATGGCGCTGATGGTTGGCAAATTTCTAATTTACCAATACTTTCACTTGCGCCCTATTTGGCATCAGTTGAAATGTTTGATGAAGTTGGAATGGATAAAATCATCACAAAAAGAAACCTCATAACAAGTTATCTAGAATTTATTCTTCATGAAATTGACAAAGAAGTTTCGGGACATTTCGAAATCATAACACCAACAAATCAAGAAGAACGTGCTTGCCAATTATCAGTTTTCTTTCATGGCGAAGGTCGCAGTCTGTTCGAATATTTAATGAAAAATGGAGTCGTAACCGATTGGCGTGAACCAAATGTTATTCGTTTTGCACCAGTACCTTTATACTGTTCGTTTGAAGATATTTATGAATTTGGGCAGATCTTGAAAAATGGCATTGCCCCCTAACCCCAAAAGGGGGAACTCTAAACTTATAAATAAAATGTATATAATTATAAATAACTAATTCTACCCACAATCTTCTCCTCCCCTTCGGGGAGGTCGGGAGGGACTTATCATGACCAAACAAGAAATCATACAAAACTTCGATCCAAGTCAACCAGGTTTAGCCGACGAATCTATTTTTGGATTACCATTCACAGCCGAACAGTCAGAAATCATTATTATTCCTGTACCTTGGGAAGTTACCGTTAGTTATGGCGCAGGAGCATCTGATGGACCAAGTGCCATTCTTGAAGCTAGTTTTCAAGTCGATTTGCACCATCAAGAATTTCCAGAACTTTGGAAACTTGGAATGTATCTTGATCTAAACGAACAAACCGAAAATTGGGCGAATGATTCTACGAAATTCAAAGCGTTAGCACAACCTATTATTCGTGCCCTAGAATCTGGCGAAATAATTGCTGATAATCCTGCATTGAATGCAGATTTAGAAAGTATCAATTCTCGTTGTGAAAAATTTAATGAAGAAGTAAAAAATCAAACTTTAAATTGGTTGAATCAAGGAAAAAAAGTGGCTCTTTTAGGTGGCGATCATTCTACGCCACTTGGTTATTATCATGCATTGGCAACAAAACATAATGATTTTGGTGTTTTACATTTAGATGCTCACATGGATTTGCGAATTGCTTATGAAGGTTTCAACTATTCGCATGCATCAATCATGTATAATGCTTTGCAAATTCCTGAAATTTCAAAAATTGTACAAGTTGGGATTCGAGATTTTTGCAAGCAAGAAGTAGAAGTCGCACAGTCAAACCGTGTAATTGTTCATACTGATTTAGATATGAAAGCCGAAATTTTTTCGGGAATAACATGGAAACAAATTTGTGACAGCATTATAAATGAATTGCCTCAAAAAGTTACTGTTTCGTTTGATATAGATGGCATGCACCAATGGTATTGCCCAAATACTGGTACACCAGTTCCTGGTGGATTTTCGTTTGAACAAGCAACCTATTTGTTGAGTAAACTTGCTAATTCTGGAAAAGAAATTATTGGTTTCGATTTAGTTGAAGTAGCACCTGGAGACAATGATTGGGATGGAAATGTTGGAGCACGAATGCTGTTTCA
>JANPDC010000015.1:0-64743 GCA_031431275.1 Bacteroidota bacterium | reverse complement strand
AATGGCATTATCATTGAAGGATTTTATCGCTAAAACACATTTCCTGTTATTAAGATTTATATATTTTTCGTTTTTTGGATTTAAGTATTTATCAAATTGCTTAAAATAATCTTTTGATACAATATTCTTTGAAACACTCTCCTTACATTCTATGATATATTTTGATGTACCTACATCAATATCGCCTGCAGCATTTAATCTTTTACCATTTTTAATTATTTCATAACTATTGCTAAAATCTGTTATTTTATCATATTTACTCAATTCTCTTGCAACTTCTGCTTCCCAGAGTTTTCCTTTACTTGTACTTTTAAGACCTGCTTCAATAGATTTGTTTATATCCTTCTCTATAACTCTACTCCATCTTAATTCTGTATTCGCTAAATTAAATGCCGTCAAATGGTTTAAATCTGGAGTTATTTTAGGTTTTAGTTTCCACAAATCATCTAAAACCTCAACCAATTTAGTTCCACTCGCTTTCCAAGCATCTTTTAAAGTTTCTCTTACTTCTTTTGCAGTACTACTAGCAATTTCTTCTCCTTTGTAAATTACGGCATAACCTTGAACTTTTCCATCAAAACCTATGCCTTTTATAAAAATAGCTTCTGCTTTTTGCAATCGAGTGATTTCTGCTAATTCTATTCTAATTCCATCTGCAATTATAGCCTGTTCGACAAAAAGAATTTCTTTTATTGTGCTCTTTGTAAAATTAGCAATATTTTTTTCTATAACTACTTTAAAAATAAATGCTCGTACAAAATTTTTAAATTCGGCTTTTGCCGTTCCATCTAAAATTTTAAGTCCTCCTTTAAAAATTCCGTTTAATAATACTGGACCTGCTGTTAGTGCACCGCCTACTAAATATATTTTACTCCAAGTTTCTACAAACTCTTTTGAAAGTTCATCTTCGATTAGGGCAAAAATCGTGTCGGTTGTAGCCAGAGTGATATCTGCTGCTGCTGCCAAGGCTAGTAGCGGACTAGCAGAGCCTAATGAGGCTATAGAAATGGCTATCGTAAAAACATTAACCCCAATGCGAACTGCCTTCATTATTTGGGCTAACTCTTTGCGTGATGTTGCATCGTGTATAAATATAGCAGGAACTACTAATATTGTTTTTTGTGTATAATCATACAGTTGTAGCATTTGCAAAGGGTCATAGTAAGATCCTTCTTCTAAATCTTCGTCGTACATTAGTGGATAGAACCAATAATTTGACAACGGAATGACAGCCACTAACTTGGTTTTTTCTTGCTTTAAAAAGTATTCTGTATCATTAAAATCAAAAGCCCCAATGGCTGATGTGTTTATTGTATAACCATCGCCTACATAAAAAGTTTTGGTTGGATTTCCTACGTTTGCAACCTCGTCTCCCATCGCTACATAACACAAACTGGTTAAAAAAGAGGCGAAAATTGTTTTGTTGAGTTGTTCTACTCCTTCCCAAGTTGAAGTGCTATCCAACGCATGATAGGTATCCTTGACGAATTTTGGGTTTTTCTTAAAAAAATTATACAACTCTACACATTTTTCAAGTGTGTTAAAACCTTTCAACACATTTATAAAGGCACAACTTCCATCTTTGTATCCGCTAAACCATCCCTTTACATCATAACTTAAAATGAGTTTTAAATATTCTATGAGTTCTTTGCTATCAAAATTTTCGGCTATCCAACTTGGAGCATTTTCAAAAAGGAATACAAGTTGTTCTTTTTCTTTAGATTTTTTTATAGCATCTACCATTTTGGTAGTTATTTTGCTTTTTATAAAATCAAATTGCTTTGATTCTAATGCTTTTACTAAGTAACTAAGATGAGTTAAATTATTTGATTTAAAAATAATACTTTTATATTTATCGCTTACTGAAAAATCGTTTGGGTTGACTGTCTCAATAAATTCTACTCTGTATTTTTTTGTATTTACGAAGTAAAAAGATAGTCTCGAAATGATAATTTGTTTTTTTGCATCTATTTCAATATTATAACTCCAGTCGTAATCAATATAATCTATTCTTTTATTGAGTTGTACTTGTAATTCGGTTGTGATTGTTTGACCAAACTCATTTTGATAGGTAAAAGCAATGTTGTTATTTGTTGTTTGCGTTCTTTGTATGGTTCCGCCCTCACCATCTCTCGTATTGTAGGTACGAATTGTTGGTTGTTTTTCAAAATCTCTCCAATTGAAAATACATTTAGGGTTGGTACTGACTTTGTTTATGTATCGTATCAAACCTGAAAAATCTACGCCGTCTCTAGAATTATTTCCGTAAAAATCGGCTTCATAATCATCTTTAGAAGGTAATGGATTTACGCTTCCTAAAGTATTTTTTGGGAGTCTTAAAGCGGTCACTTTAGGCTGTTTCATGTTCCTTTTATTAAAAATTAAATTGTACTTTTTTAAAAAGATCCTGCGGCTGTTATAACCGCAGGCTTTCTAGTATAAAATTTAATTTCTTGGTATAGTAGTTGGCTCTATGCTTCGTGACAAATTTATGCTTCTACTCTCAAAAATCGGTTCATTTACCAACTCACTTGGGTTTTCACATTTGCTAGGATCGCTTTCTGGGAAAATTGGTAACGCTTGGTTTACTGCTAATCCTGTAGATTTGTCTTGCAAAATGGTGAGCGTAGTTGGCAGTTTAGAAATCCAATATTTACCCTGCGGTGTTCCTAGTGGTCTGCGCATTTCGTCTACGATACTCATATACATTGGGTCGCCAATTACTGGTACTTCGCCACCATTCCAAATGAGACCCGTTTCTGTAAAGAGTTGTACTGCGTTTTCAAAACCTGGTCTAACCGTGGCAATTACTCTTGCCATACCTGCTTGTAGGAAACTTCTAAAAAGCGGATCTACTGATTCTGACATGTACATTTCTTGCCACTTTTGGCGGTTTGCCCAATAATACGGATAAAAGGTATAATCCATAATTTCCCACTCAAAGGCTTGTTCCATAAATTTTGCTAAAGCAGTATATTTGTCTAGATTATCTCCAAGGTTCACTGCAAAATCTTCCATTTTGTCACCTACTGTATAACTTTGTCCTATTGTTTTAGGTGATAAATAGTCTTGCAACAAATAGGCGATGCAGTTGTGTTTTAGTACATCTTGCTCCATGTAACGGTAAAACTGACCTAATTTTTCTTTTTGCGCTTCTTCTTTTTTCTTTTGTTCATCGTCTAATTTTGCCTGTTCGTCTTGGAATGTTTTGTAAGCAACATCGTAAGCTTTAATAATGGCATTGAAGTTTTCAGTTTTCCACTTATCAATATATTGATTCGTTAATTCACAATTTATAATTACCTGAACATTGTAATTATCAACATTGTGCCCGCGCACAAAAAACTCTATATTACCGTTTAAATTTAAATCAGATTCATATTGATCCGCATTAATATCCCCATACCAATTACCACCAATTTGTCCTCCTTTAAAATTTGGATACAATACTTCAGAATAGCGGGAGCCTTCCCAACCACCACCTCTATTTCTTGATGATCTACAAATAAATCTAGCATTTTTACCACTATAATTTTCTGGTATATCAAAACGGTTAAAATCTGGACCAAAATCATTATTTGTATCTGGTCTACTAATTGCTTGATGAGTGATTTGTTTTGTGCTTGCTAAACTTTCTGTTAATTCTACCTTATAAATTTCAGCCCAGTGTTGCAATAATTCTTTAGTTGCCGTTTTTCCATCGGGCATTTTCCATATTGAATCTGCCTTTCTTGGATCTGTTGGAGCGGTTAAAATTTGTCCTTTTGCAACAGTTAATGCCAAACGATGTAGCCTTGCAGGCTCTGGAATCATAAACTCAAACATGGTACGAATTCCATAATTGTAAATCTGGTTTTTGTATTTGATATCAATCCATCGATATACTCCTGTAATGTGTTTGGGTTGTGCGGCTTCGGCATTGTTTGTTTCAGTTACTTTGCCGCGATTATCAAATTCATGAACGTTAGTTTCAGTATATTCTTTAATGATTTTTTGAACTCGCTCCTCAGAAACTTTAGTAAGTACCCTTTCCATGGCTCTCTCAGTAATTTCTTGCGATTTCATCACGGCTTGTCGCGTGCTGTCGGTTTGAGCCGTATTATTGGCATATTCCGCACCTATTTCAAATTTATAAGCAACACTATCATAGTTAAAGCGTGTATGTGCAGAAATGGATTGCTGTCTGCTCAACTCTTTTGCCACTTCGCTTTGCATGTCGCTTCTAGAGGTTTTGCTTGTGTCAGAAATTTTTTCGGTTTCTTGAGATTTAGAGGTAGTATCTGTAATTTCAGAATATTCTCTCGAAACAGAAGATTTGTGTCTGAGTTCGCTTGCCATGACATTCTCGATATTAGAAACCAACCCTGGCACATAGGCATGAACGCTCTGCACCACTTTGAGATAATCTGCAACTCCTACTCTTTTAATGCCAAAATTCTTTCTATTTGAAGTATTGTTAGTAGTTACGGGTGCATTTTTTAACGTAAGCATTCCAGTGACTGTTTGTTCGTTAGGAATTTTTTGTACTTCCATGAATGCCTCTCTTCCATTTTCAAAAAAGATTTCTACTCTAAAACTATTTATAGTCCGAAATTTATCAACCAAACAATATGGTAATATTACTTTATTATCAGTCACTGATATATTACTGTAATTTTCTTCGAAATGACCACCATCCGTATTAGCAATTATTTTAGCATTGACTACATTCCAAGAAGAGTTTTCAACTTCAAAAGAAAAACTTACAAATCCATAAGTGTAAGAACCAAACCAATTATCATCTTCATAGAAAATTGCTGTAAGTACATAGGCTAATGGTGTTCTTGAACTATTTTGAGCCACAGGAATCGAAGCACCGCCAATATTAACATATTGTTCTTGAACAAACGTGCTGTTTTGTAGCGTCGTTTGTATTTGTGTAGAAATTTGATTGTCTATTTCATTTACGGCTGTACTATAGTTTTCTATGGTATCGTTTATTTCAAATACGTGATCTTCATGTTGAATTTGAGTTTTTGAAAGCTTGATTTTCTTGTCCTTCGAAGTGGCTTTGGGTACTTTATTTTGAACTTTATGAGAGAACAAACTCATGAATTGGACAAATGATTTAGGCGAAAGTTTGTCTTTTAAATCCGTTATGTTGATTTCTTTTTTATAGGTAAACTCAAACGATGGAATGTCTATTTCTGGAAGATTGTCAATTAACGATTTACTTTTAGAATTTTGATCTTTTTCTTCTACTTGACTTTCTAACTCTTTACGTTTTTTCTCGTATTCATCAATTTTTGGCTGATATTTCTTTTTGTAGTCTGTGTAAGCCTCATCGTAGGATTTATTTCTTTGTTTATGAAACAATTTTTCTAGTTGTTTTATTTCAGTACTCAGTTTGATTAAACTTTCTTTTTTGTACAATGCTTCATGCACCGCCAAATCAGTTCTTGCCTCGTTGGTTAGCCTTTGTGCAGTCAAAGGACTTAGTGAATTAGAAAGTTCGGCAGGATTAGCATCGTTTGAGTTTGAAGTATCTTCTATAAAAAGTTGTTTTGGCAATACAATTTTTGCATCCAAAGCGGTTTCTAGCGGTTTTTCTCCGTTTGTTTTAATTAGGTCTTCATCAATTTCAATATTTTGTGCAAATCCAATGTGAAGGGCTTTTAGAATATGACTTATAGCTTCTTTTACATAAAAATCTTTTTGTGTGATGACTTGATGAATAAGATTATCCCATAAAATTGTGAACTGAGCTATTCCTTCTTTATTGAGTTCTTTGTTTTTTGGATCAATGTGCTTTGTGTAATACTCTCTCGTGTAGTTCCAATCTTCCTGATCTAATGTTTCTTTTTTAGAAATTTTTCTGCCAATAATGAGTAATTTTCCAAATGGGCCAGATTCAATTTCTGTTTCTGTTTTAAATCCGTTAGTATTTACATTTGGAGCAACTTTCAACATTTTATTCATCCTTGAGGAAGGAGTTTCGCTGGTATTCACCGCTTCATCAAAAATCCCTATTACTCCTTTTGGTCTTTGTACAAAACCAAGGTTTCTTGTTTTAGTTTCAGTAAGTTGAGGATTTCTTAGGCTCACTATCCTAAAAAGCGTTTGTGACGCATCATTGTTTGCTGACATAGTTGTATGGGTTTATTTATTAGTAGTATTCTTTAGTAAATTTAGCAAATTTTATGCCAAGTATACTATTTATTAGAGCTATTAATTACTGATTTTATAAACCTTTAACTACTACTATTTTTAGTATGATTTCAAAAAACATAACTTTTTTTTTGAACATTTAACTTGTAGTGTAACATTTTATAAAATCCTAAAAAAATAAAATTTTGGGCTAAAATTTAAAATCTGTAATCAAAAATAACTACTATTTTTGATTACAGATTTTATGCACTTTTGTGTTTAACTACTTAAACTTTTAAACCTTTTTAAACTTTTAAACCTTTAAACTTATTCTTTAATCAAACTTTGATTTCACTTCCTGTTTTGGCCAACTGTTGTTGGTTACATCAATATCTGCTGTTTCTAATTTTGGATCAACCGTAATTTTTTTCACTACTTTTTGTGTCGCAAAGGTTCTTGAAACTTCATTGTCATTCATTCTCCAAATTTGTGCAGGAAATGTTTGATTCATGGTTGTATTATCATCAAAAGTTAACTCAACAATAATTGGCATTACTAATCCTCCCGGTTTGTTGAAAGTTACTTCGTAAAAATACTTTGGAGCCTCAAGTTTGGCTCTTTCTATTTCAGAAAATTTAGTTGAAACATATTCATCTAATGTTTTGACTTCTTTGACATTCAATGGTTTTTTCAAATCTGATGTGGCACCTTCACTTCCGTCAGCCACCATAAAAACTTTTGGACCTGTTGCTGCAAAACGATTTCGTCTAGTAACCTCGGGTGCTTTGTATCCTTTTGGAGTTTCATTACTTACATAAAATTGTTTTACTTCTTTGATGCCAATGTCATTGAAATCAGTAGAATAAAACCAACCTCTCCAATACCAATCTAAATCGACAGCAGAGGCATCTTCCATGGTTCTAAAAAAATCTTCGGGTGTTGGATGCTTGAATTTCCAACGATTTGCATAGGTTTTGAAAGCATAATCAAACAATTCACGACCCATGATGGTTTCACGTAAAATGTTTAATCCTGTCGCAGGTTTTCCGTAGGCGTTGTTTCCAAATTGCTTGATGGATTCTGAATTGGACATGATGGGCTCTAATCCATTTTGGTTGCCGCTCATGTAGGGAACAATGTATTTTGCTGGACCTCGGCGCGACGGAAATTTAGATTCTGTCCACTCGCATTCTGCCATATATTGCATAAAAGTATTGAGTCCTTCGTCCATCCAAGTCCACTGACGCTCATCTGAATTGACAATCATGGGAAAATAATTGTGTCCTACTTCGTGGATAATAACGCCTAACATTCCATATTTTACATCGTCAGAATAGGTTCCGTCTGCTTCGGGACGACCAAAATTCCAACAAATCATTGGATATTCCATTCCTTGATCTTGTGCATTTACAGAAATTGCTTTTGGATAGGGATAATCAAAAGTATGACTTGAATATGATTTTAGTGTATGGGCAACAGCCACGGTTGAGAATTTCTCCCATAACGGATTTCCTTCTTTTGGATATAATGAAACCGCCATCACGGTTTTTGATGCCATTTTAACGGCCATCATGTCTAAAATAAATTTTCTTGAGGTTGAAATTCCAAAATCACGAACATTTTCGGCCTTGAATTTCCATGTTTTCTTTTTGTCTGAGAATCCTTTTTCTGTTTCAATTGCTTCTGCTTGAGTTACAATTACAACTGGTTTGTCAAATGAAAGTTGTGCTTTTGCGTATCGTTGCACTTGCTCTGGCGAAAAAACTTCGGCTCGGTTCAATAAATTTCCTGTAGCTTCTAAAATATGATCTGCAGGAACGGTAATGTTGACTTCATAATTACCAAAAGGCAAGGCAAATTCTCCACTTCCCCAAAATTGCATGTTCTGCCAACCTTCAACATCATTATATACTGCCATTCTTGGAAAAAATTGAGCCAAAACATACAAACGATTCCCGTCTTTAAATTGCTCATAGCCAGATCTTCCACCATCAATCATATAATCATTGATATTATACCACCATTTGATATTCATTACAAATTTTTCACCTTTAGCGAGTGGTTTTTCTAAATTAATTCGCATCATGGTTTCATTAATCGTGTATGAAATTGCTTTTCCTGAAGTATCTTTCACATACTCAAGTTTGAAACCGCCATCGAATTTTTCTTCCATGTAAGTTCTTGAAAAACCAGCGGCACTAATTGCAGGATCAATTTTAGAATCTCTAACTAATGGCGTTTTAGACGTTTTTGCCATCATGTTTTGATCTAATTGTATCCAAAGATATTCTAAAGATTCTTTAGCATTGTTGGTATATGTGATGGCTTCTGTTCCATATAACTTTTTATTTTTATCATCTAACTCAATATCCATTTTGTAATCGGCTTGTTGCTGATAATATTCTGGTCCTGGTGCGCCAGATGCAGTTCTGTACATATTTGGCGTAGCAAATTCATTGTACATTTGTCTAAATTTGTTGACATCGTTGTGTCCAAGTTCTTTAGTCTTTGAAGTTTCTTTTGTTTCTTGAGCAAAAAATGGTATCGAAAAAGCAAGGCTAAAGAATAGTATTTTGGTTATTTTTTTCATGGTTAACTAATTATTTCTGATTGTAAAAGTACAGATTTTATTTATGGTTTCAAAACTCCTACAGTTGTACTTGGAGTTAGTAGTAAAGTCTCTTTTTTCTTGTAGAATGTTGTTTGAATAATGTTTTGTTGATCTGGATTCAACTCTAATAAACTAGTGTTTTGAATTTCGAAGGTTTTTATGCTTGAAATATTTTTTATGTTGTAGTAACCTATTAAGACATTATTTTCCATTTCTTTACTCAAAAAATTCAGTGCTTTTTTTTGTCCATTTATTTTTATCGAAATATTATCTAAAAGGTATTTTTTCATTAACTCTAAATCTTCTTGGCTTTCCAAAACTTCGCCTAGATGCGTTTTTTGATTGTATTTTTTGAATAATACAGTATTTAGGTCGTCTACAAAAATTCGAGACGTTATTTCTATTCGCTTATTTTTTTGATTGTAATTAATTTGATAGATCGATACATAGAATTTATGAAATCCAAAAGAACAAAATCCGATACAAGCAAAACATAAAATAAAATAGAAAATCGATTTTTTCATCTAACTTTTTACTTTTTGAATTTCTTTAAATTCCTTATTCCTGTTGTATAAAAAATCCATCAAATTTAATAAATTTTCAGATCTTGATATAATTTTTGCCTTGTGATCTGTTTCACAGAAGAGTAAAAACAAAGCGATTTCATTATCTTTCAATTTCAAAGATTCATGAAAATAGGAGTATTTTACCCTTTTTAGAGTAGTTTCGGTAAAACTGGGTTCAATTACTTTTGGATTTTTCTTTTTGAAAAGTTTTAAAATATCTTTAAACAACCTTACGGCATCAACTCCTGGTGTTTTACCATCATAAACATTTGTGGTTTTGGGTGACGAAAGTGCATCATCAAAATATTGTTTGTCAACATATTTTTGAGTATTTTCTGAAACTTGAGTAATTTTTTTATTTGATATAACTACCTCATCCAATTGATTTATATATTGTTGCAAACGAACAGAATAAACCCTTTCATCAAAAACTGTTTTTGAAAGTAGTATTTTTTTTGTTTTAAACTGGATACTCGAAAATGATATGGTGTCACCTGGCAATGCATAAATATTAAAGTATCCCTCTTCTTTTGACATTACTCCTACTCTGGAATTCAAATTAAAAACAATTATATTTTCAACTTTTATCGAGTCATTAACGAGTTGACCCCGAAACAATTTTTCGTCATCTGATTGAGAATATCCTTGCTGGATTAAAAACAGTACTACTACTACTAAAATATATTTCTTCATAAAATTTAAACAGAATGTAAACTTACAATTTTATTTTTTCTTTTTCTTAGTGCATTCATAGAATACTAAAATTGAAAGTTCACTAATTTATTTTATTCTTTTTTTAAAGTTAAAAGTGCTTTAAATTCTTTGTTTTTGACGATAAAAAAATCCATCAATTCTAAAACTTTATTTGGTTTTAAAAGAAGATTCACTTTTTCGTCTTTAGAACAGAACTCTAAAAACAAAGCAATTTCAGCTTTTTTTAGAAGTAAATTTTTCTCGAAAAAAATTTTGTATTGAGGATTTTCAACAACTTTTTCGAAATCTAATGCGGGTTTTATCTCTGCTTTTTTAGAATCTTTCCCTTTTATTAAATCGCTAATTAATCCAATGATTGCAAAAAAATTTACACCTGGAGTTTTTCCACTGTATACATTTTGATTTATTGGCGAGGATTGTAAATCATCAAAATAGGGTTTATCAACATATTTTTGAGTATTCTCTGACGTTTGAACAATTTTTCTATTGAAAATTACAACTTCGTCTAACTCCTCAGGTTTTTTTACTAAAACAATTTTTATGTTATTAGATTCAATATCAGATTTTTTTATAATTATTTGTTTGTACTCATAATTTTTCGAGTAAAAAACTAAAATATCTTTTTCTTTAGTTGAAATATAAAAATTCCCATTCAAATCAGAAACTGTGCTTTTTTCGGAAACTAAATTAATCACATCTATTTTTTGAACTGCATTTCCTTCACAAAAAATACTTCCATGTATTTGTTTTTCGTTTTGTGAAAATCCAAAACAATAAAAAAACAAAACTAAAAACTTCAGTATTTTACTTGAATTCATTTATTTGAAGTTTGTTAAATTCAACAGCCAATTGAATCATCCTAAAATTTATTAAAGTTTTGTTTTTTGATTTTAATGCCCCAACTAATTTTGAGTCATAAATCACATAATATTGAAATGCTTTAATGTAGTCTTTAGAAATTTTTAATTTTTCTAAATAATAAGACTCTTCATATAAATCGGAAACTTTTGCTAATAGCATTTCTTTTCTTTCAACGGATAGTTCTGCTTTTAGTTTTTTAGTTCGACCCGATAACCAATTTAAAAAAGGATCTAACGATATGGCACCACCAGACATAGTTCCAGCACTAAAACTGGGATCTAGAGAGGTTGCCGTTTTCAATCTTCTTTCTGCTGGTGTATACTCTTTTGCGGGTTTTTGTAGTATTCCGAGTTTTACTGCATCGAGTTTTTGATTGATAACAACTTCCTTTAATTCTTCGGGTTTTTTAACCAATACAATTTTTATAGTTTTTTTTTCAATATCAGAACTTTCTAAAAATTTGCGTTTATATTCATAGTTTTTAGAGGTAAAAACCAACATATCTTCGGCTTTAGCCAAAATATAAAAATCACCATTTGCATCTGATAACGTATTCTTTTCAGAAACCAAATTAAGAATTTCAATTCCTTGAACTGCATTTCCGTCGCAAGAAATAGTTCCGTGTATCAATTTGTCATTTTGAGAAAATCCAAATAAAGTATACAGAACTGCGATTGAAAAATAAAGTTTTCTCATAAATTAATTTATAATGTAAAAGTATTTCAAGTACATCTAAATTTAGTATTAACAACTTTGTAATTTTATGTTAATATAAAAATTCGATTTCATGAGTAGACCTTTTAAATTTATATAAATTTGGAATAAAAAATTAGTATGACTAACGCGATTATAGCCAGTACTTCGACACTTCATGGTGGTGAATATTTAGACTATTTATTTCCTGAACTCGAAAAATTATTTGAAAATACTGAAACCATATTGTTTATTCCTTTTGCTCGTCCTGGCGGAATTTCTCATGACGATTACACTCAAAAAGTACATTTAGCATTTTCTAAAATCAACAAAAAAGTAATTGGAATACACGAATTTGAAAATCAAACTGATGCAATTCGACAATCAAAAGGAATTTTCACTGGTGGCGGAAACACCTTTTTACTTGTAAAACAATTGCATGAATTGAATTTAATGACTGTTTTATCCGAATCTATCCAATCTGGAATCCCGTATTTAGGAACCAGTGCTGGAAGCAACATTACTGGCGTTTCGATGCAAACGACAAACGACATGCCCATTGTGTATCCAGAAAGTTTTAGAACTTTGGGAATTATTCCGTTTAATTTAAACCCTCATTATCTAGATGCTGATTTGCAATCTAAACACATGGGTGAAACTCGTGAAACGCGAATTAAAGAATTTCATGCTTTTAATTCAACTGCCGTTTTAGGCTTGCGAGAAGGAAGTTGGCTTCGGGTAAATGGTAAAGAAATTATACTAAAAGGTATTCTTTCAGCAAGATGTTTCGTTCAAAACAAAAGTCCAATAGAAATAGAAACAGAAACAAATTTGAGTTATTTGAAATAAAAAATCCCCAAATACAATTTGAGGATTTTTTTGAGAGCGAAAGACGAGGCTCGAACTTGCGACAACCAGCTTGGAAGGCTGGAGCTCTACCAACTGAGCTACTTTCGCATTACAACGGTGCAAATATACAAATCAATTTGAAGTTAAAAAATTATTTTTATAAAAAACATAAAAAAACACAACTATTTTTTTTAACTATTTGATAATGCTAATATTATAATTAATAAATATTTGAAATGATTCAACAAATTAATTCAAAACAAACCTTTTTAGTCAGGCATGCAGTGCTTAGACAAGGAAAACCTATCGAAAGTTGTTCTTTTGTAGGCGATGATTTAGCAACAACCATACATTTTGGCTATTTTGAAGATAATGTTTTGATTGGTGTAGTTTCTGTTTTCAAAAATGATAATCCAAACTCCCTCTTTTTTGAAAAAGAACTTGGCGAGACATTTCAAATTCGTGGAATGGCAGTTTTAGAAAATCATCAAGGAAAAGGGATTGGTCAAAAGTTGATTTTTGCCTGTGAAGAATATGTGAAAAAAAAATCAGGAAACACAATTTGGTTCAATGCCAGGATCAATGCTGTCGCTTTTTATGAAAAAATGGATTACATAGTAGTTGGTGATTCTTTTGAGATCAGTGAAATAGGAACACATTTTTTGATGAAAAAACATTTTATCGATAAAATCTTCTCATAATCGATAAAATTTACTTTTCATCGATTTGTTGAAAACATCAAAAAATTATCTTAAATTATCTTAAAATCTATTGTAAATTTGATTTATGAAATATTTTTACACAATCATTTTAATTTCAATATTTGGATTCTTAGTCAAGAATTCTAGAGCCATTTCTGAAGATTCTAATAAAAATTTAGAAGTTAGCGATGTTCTATTTGGTGTACAAAAAGTAGCAATTGACACGCTTTTAATTTCAAAATATGAAAGCAAAAACCTAATGGCTTTCTACAAAAACTACAATTACAATACCGTTTGGCAATCTTCTGAGAATCGTAAAATTGTTATTGACGAAATGTCACAATGCGAAATAGAAGGGCTGAATCCAATTGATTACAAAACCAAACAACTCTCTGAACTCGAAAACAAAGTCAATGATCTTAATGAAAAAGAAATTGTAGATTATGATATTTTATTGACAAACAGTTTCCAAAATTATTTAACTCATTTATACAAAGGAAAGTTGAATCCCAAAAAAATTTATAATGATTGGGATTTAAAAGAAAATGATGTTGACATAAATTTAAAAATGTTTGAAGCTTTGGATAAAAACATTTTTGTAGAATCTATAAAAAACAGCAAACCAAATTCTCCGATTTATCTTCAATTAAAAGAAGCATTAAAAATTGTAAATGCGCTACCTGAAGACAATAATTTCAAACCCATGAAATTTATAAAAAAAATCAAACCAAAAGAATCTAATGATCAAATTGTAAATATCAAAAAACGTTTGATATTCTGGAATGACCTGAAAAAAGACACACTATTATCTAAAATTTATGATAAAGAAACTCAGAAAGCGATGGTGCAATTTCAAAAGCGACATGGATTAGAGTCTGATGGAATCATTGGTCCTGGAACAATAAAAGCCTTAAATTTTTACAAATCTGAAAGAAAGGAGCAAATTATTGCAAATTTAGAGCGTTGGAGATGGTTTCCCAGAAACTTTGGAACACATTTTTCCATCGTAAATTTACCTAATTACAAACTTGATATTCTAAAAAATAATGATACTGTTGAGTCTTTTAGAGTTGTTGTCGGAAAATTTGAAAGACGATCGCCAGTATTGACCTCTAAATTAGGAACAGTCGTATTCAATCCGACTTGGACCGTTCCACCAACAATTATAAAAGAAGATTTGATTCCAGATGCAACTCGTAGTAGAAGTTATTTCAGAAAAATGAGAATCAAAATTTTTGATTCAAAAAGACGTGAAATTAATCCATGGCAATGGAAACCAGAAAATGCAAAAAAATATGATTACGTTCAAGATCCAGGAAATAACAATTCTCTTGGAAACATGAAAATTTTATTTCCTAACAAATTTTCTGTTTATCTTCATGATACAAATCACAGAGATGGATTTGCAAGAAATTTTAGATCCACAAGTTCTGGTTGTACTCGTATTGAAAGACCAATGGATTTGGCAATGTACGTTTTGAATGATACTACAAGATGGAATAAAAAGAAAATCGATGCTTTACTTTTAACTAAAAAAACAACCGCAATAAAAATAACCCAAGAAATCCAACATTATCAATTGTATTGGACTACTTGGGTAAACAAAAACAAACTAATTTTTAGAGATGATATTTACAATCTTGACTCAGATTTATATTGCCGTTTAACTCATTAAAATCGTGACAAAAAACGAACAAAATAAATATGTATTATACTTGATATTTATTTGATCTTGAAGGATGATAAATAAATAAACATGATTTATCTTTTATAATATTAATTACTTTTAGAGATAATCCTTGAGGAACCGCAGGACAACCTTGGCTTCTTCCCAAAAAACCTTGAGATTTCAAAATTGCTGGATTTGCGTAATCTGCGCCGTGAATAACTACTGCTCTAGTTCTAGCATTGCTATTTATTCCTTTTTCTAATCCATCTAATTTGAGCGATGTCCCATGCTTGCCTCTGTAAACTTCACCAGTTGAGTAAAAACCTAAACTACTTTTATTTGAACTATTTGAGTTTGAAAAACTATTTGCAAATTCCCCACCAGAATTCATACCGTGACTAACTAAAGAATTCAACAAGACAGTATTAGTAGAAAGATCAATAATCCAAAGTCGCTTTTTTGTAGAAGAAAGACTAAAGTCAATTATGGTTAGAATATCTTTAGTTATCAATCCTTTTTCCTTTAAGTTATAAAATCCATTCAAGGCTTCTGTAAAACTGACTAAATTTGGTAGAGAAAAATTATTATTGTCCAGCAAACTGTAAACCACATTTGCTCTTCTTTCTATTGGTAGGAACAATGATGAAGTGTTAGTTTTGTTTGACTTATTTTTTGCAAACGTAGGATTTGCAATTAATGAGAAAGTGATAAATAAAATTAAAAACTTGTAATTCATTGAATTTGTATTGGTTAATGATACATTTAGGGATTGCAAATAAAACTCAAATAAACGGTGCAGCCAAATTTTTTTTAATCTTTTTTTCGATATTAACACACTATTTCGATGTATTGTTAATAACTTTATCGTTTAAGGACGTTTTTCATCGATAAAGTGATGTTTTAAACTTTATGTTAAGTATAATGCTCAACTTGATATTTTTATATATTTTTGCATAAATTGTAACATTTAGAAAAAAAGGTAGTCTATATATTGATTGTCAAACAAAAAAATATCAAATTTTCAATGAAAAAAATACTGTTTTTTCTAGTTTTACTTACATCAACCTCTTTTTTCGCTCAAAAAAAGATACTTCAAACAAAATTCACAAGCGAAAAAATCACAATCGACGGAAAATTTGATGAAGCCATTTGGAAGACTGTAGAGGTATCAAAAGACTTTATATCATTTGACCCAGATAATGGAAATCCCGAACCCAAAGATCGAAAAACTGAAGTCAAAATTGTTTATGACAATGATGCGATTTACATTGCCGCAACGATGTATGATGACCCAACAAAAATTCTGAAAGAATTTTCAAAGAGAGATGATTTTGGAACAGCAGACTTTTTTGGTGTGTTCATAAACGGATTTAATGACGGTCAACAAGATTTTAGATTTTTTGTATCGGCTTCAAATGGTCAAGCCGATTGTCAAGCCAGTGAAAACGATGGCGAAGACTACTCTTGGGATGCCATTTGGGAAAGTCAAACTCGAATTACAGATACGGGTTGGATTGCTGAAATCAAATTGCCTTATGCGGCTTTGAGATTTTCTCCAAGTCAAAAGCAAACGTGGAGTTTGAATTTTATGAGAGAAATTCGTCGTGATCGCCAAAAATACACCTGGAATTTTATTGATAAAAAAAATGGAACTTTTATTCAACAAGCAGGGATTCTTGAAGGAATAGAAAACATTAAAACACCAACTCGTCTATTTTTTCTGCCTTACACATCCTATTATGTAAACGCAGATGCTCAAAATAAAACTAAAGGAACTGTAAAAGGCGGAATGGATATTAAATATGGAATCAACGATGCCTTTACCCTTGATGCAGTTCTAATTCCAGATTTTGGTCAAACTGCACTCGATCAAAAAATATTAAATTTAGGTCCATTCGAGCAACAGTTCAATGAAAATCGTTCGTTTTTTACAGAAGGAACAGATTTATTCAATAAAGGCGATTTATTTTATTCTCGTAGAATTGGTGGAAGACCAACTGGAAAAATAAATTTCGATAAAAATACCGAAATAAAAACAGAATCTCCATCAACAGTAGGCTTGTTGAATGCAACAAAAATTTCTGGAAGAACCAAAAATGGTTTGGGTATCGGATTTCTTAATGCCGTTACAGAAGATACTTATGCTGTTTTTCAAAATAAAAATGACGGTTCAACCAGAAAACAATTAATAGAACCTTTGGCTAATTACAATATTTTTGTATTAGATCAAAGATTCAGAAAAAATTCTTCTGTATCCTTCATTAACACTAATGTTACTAGAAATGGAAACTTTCGTGATGCAAATGTGGCTGCATTAGTATGGGATTTAAAAACCAAAGAAAACACTTTCGGAATAAATGGTAATGCAGAATATAGTTACGTGAATAATCAAGACAAGAAAGAGGGTTTTCGAGGGTTTTTAGAGTTTAACAAAACTTCTGGAAAATACCGTTTCGGATTTGGATCTGATTTATTATCAAAAGATTTCGACATCAACGATCTAGGAATAAACTTTCAGACAAATTATTTTACTTTTTATGGAAATGCCAGTTACAGAATTTTGCAGCCCACAAAAACGTTCAATAGTTTTTCTATAAGAACAAATTTATATACTGAATTCAATAAAGAAACTGAAAAAATTCAAGCAAATAGTTTAAACATAAATGTAAATATTTCCGACAAAGGCAATAATTATTTTGGAATGGGCATTAACGGAAGTCCACTAGAAGTATATGATTATTACAGTCCCAGAACCGATGGGAGATTTGTAATTCAACCCAGAAAAATCGGAGGTTGGTTTTTTGTGTCTACAAATTTCAATAAAAAATTTGCATTCGATTTGAATCCCTATTTCACATTAACAGGTCAGAAATCTCGTAGTAGTTTTGGTATTAGTTTTGAACCAAGGTACAGATTTAGTGATAAGTTTTCACTGTCATATAGATTTAATTACGATCAAGACAAAAACGAGAAAGGTTACACAACAGATATTAATAAAGATATTATTTTTGCTAGACGTGATAACATTCAGTTTACCAATTCAGTTTCTAGTAAATATTCTATAAATAGCCAAATGAATATAAATTTACTAGTGCGTCATTATTGGTCCTATTCAGAAAATTTTAGTTTTTATTCTTTAAATCAAGATGGACGATTTAGTAATTATTTCTTACCCGTTTCAAACCAAAATCAAGATTTCAGTACATGGAATTTTGACTTGAGTTATGTTTGGTGGTTTGCACCAGGAAGTCAAATTTCAGTTTTATATAGAAATAGTTCTTCTAATTATTCTGCAACTATCAACAAAAATTCAACAACAAATCTTAATAATTTATTAAACAATCAGGCTTTAAGCAATGTTTTTTCAATAAGTCTGAAATACTTCATCGATTACAACCAAGCCAAAAATTGGTTTAAACATTCCTAAAATTTTTAATTAAATAAATTTACTTTATTTTTTTCAAAACATTAGGATTGCTAACTTTGTGACTTAATATTTTTTTAAATGAAAAAAGTAATTCTAATGATTCTTGACGGCTGGGGAAAATCGCCTGATCCAAAAGTATCTGCAATAGATAACGCCAATATTCCTTTTATCAATTCATTATACAAGAACTTTCCTAGTGCGCAACTTCGTACCGATGGTTTAAACGTTGGTTTACCCGAAGGACAAATGGGAAACTCCGAAGTGGGTCACATGAATCTTGGTGCGGGAAGAATCGTTTATCAAGATCTCGCTAAAATAAATTTGGCCGTTCAAAACAATACATTAAAAAATGAAAAGGTTTTAATTGATGCTTTTCAATATGCCAAAGACAACAATGTGAATGTACATTTTTTGGGTCTACTTTCAGATGGCGGTGTTCATTCTCATACTTCTCACTTGCGAAGTTTAATCGATGCGTCTGAAGAGTTTGGACTCAAAAAAGTATTCGTTCATGCTTTTACAGACGGTCGAGATGTAGATCCAAAATCGGGAACATTATATCTCGAGGATTTATGGAATTATATCTATAAAAAAAACACAAAAATAGCATCGGTCATTGGTCGATATTATGCCATGGATCGAGACAAACGATGGGAACGAGTTAAACTAGCATATGATTTATTGGTTCATGGTACTGGTACAAAATCGAAAGATGCCGTTTTAAGTTTACTCAATTCATATAAACACAACATAACCGACGAATTTATCGAGCCATTAATTATGGTTGATGAAAACGAAAAACCATTAGCAACAATTCAAGAAAATGATGTTGTCCTTTTTTTTAATTTTAGAACCGATCGAGGTCGTGAACTCACCGAAGCCCTGTCGCAAAAAGATTTTCTGGAGTATAACATGCAAAAACTAAATTTGTATTATGTAACGTTAACCAATTATGACGAAACATATCAAAACGTAAAAGTAATTTACAATAAAGACAATATTACTGAAACTCTTGGAGAAATTCTGGAAAAAGCAGGCAAAAAACAAATACGTATTGCCGAAACCGAAAAATATCCGCATGTAACTTTCTTCTTTTCTGGAGGAAGAGAACAACCATTCAAAGGAGAAGATCGAATCTTAAAAAACTCACCAAAAGTTGCCACTTATGATTTAAAACCCGAAATGAGCGCATTTGAACTAACAGAAGCATTACTTCCTGAACTTGAAAAAGGTGAAGTTGATTTTGTGTGCCTCAATTTTGCAAATGGTGATATGGTTGGACATACTGGCATTATGAGTGCCGCCATAAAAGCATGTGAAGCCGTGGATAAATGTGTCGAAAAAGTAATTACAACTGCCTTATCTAATAATTATACAACAATTGTAATCGCAGATCATGGTAATTGCGAAACCATGATAAATCCCGACGGCTCACCAAACACCGCGCATACTACAAATCCAGTTCCAATCATTCTTGTTGATAAAGAAAAAAAGACAATTCACGATGGTGTTTTGGGAGACATTGCTCCTACTATTCTCGATTTAATGGGAATTCAGAAACCTGATGTGATGACACAACATTCGCTTTTGTGATACTTAATCATTATTTTATAACGAATACTTCAAAACACGAATTACACAAATAGGCACGAATTTTAAATTAATAGTTTTAAAATTCCTGTCAATTTGTGTAATTCGTACTTGTTTTTATGTTTCATTAAAAGTTAAAATTTCGTTATTAATAGTATTACTATTGTTTTTGAAAATATAATTACTATTTTTGTATTAATAAATTAAAAATTATGAAAACTATTAATAGATTACTAGTCATTTTATTTTTACTGTTTATTCAATTTTCGGTGTGTCAAATAACAACTGATCCAACTCAAATAAAAAAAGAATATAACAGTATCGAAGAAGCGTTAATTGAACCTGAAAAAGTTTTTAAATTAAATTTAAGTAATAGAGATTTGAATATCAATTCAATCGATTGGTCGAAGTTTACAAATCTAAAATACCTCAACTTGAGCAATGATCATATAAAAATTATTCCTGTTGAAATTACAACATTGAAAAACCTTGAAATTTTGGACTTGAGCGGAAATGAATTTAGCATATTGCCCCCAGAATTCTCAAATCTATTGAATTTGTCAGAGTTATACTTGAATGATGATAAAAAGTTAAAACTCGATTCTAATTTAGAAATTTTAGCAAAACTACCAAATCTAAAATCTTTGCATCTTGAAAACGACAACATAACAAAATTACCAAATTCAATAATAAATTTAAAAAATCTAGAATCCCTGTATTTGAATCAAAATCGAATTAAAGAAGTTCCAAAACAACTCAAAGGACTCGATCATTTACAGTATTTAGATTTGAATAACAATCAACTTAAACCTAATCTACTTCAACCAGGAAATCTAAATTTCGGGTTTAAGATTAATTATTAAAACATTAAAATGCAAAGTCTATTATCAAACATTAAAATACAAGTAAACGAAAAAATCTACGTCAAAGATCCTGAAACTTCGGCTTTAGGAAAAAAAATAATACAGTTTAGTATTCTTTTAATCGATGAAATCGGTTTTGATAATTTTACTTTTAAAAAGTTAGGGGAACTAATTGGGTCAAATGAAAGTTCAGTCTACAGATATTTTGAAAACAAACACAAACTTATGGTTTATTTGTCCTCATGGTATTGGGCTTGGATGGAATACAAACTGGTGTTTGCAACTTCGAATATTGAAAATCCTTTCGATAAACTCAAAAAAGCAATCAGCTTAATTACCGAAAAAATAGTTGACGACAAAACAACGGCACATATTAATGAATCTGTTTTAAATAAAATAATTATTGCAGAATTCACTAAAACATTGCATACCAAAGAAGTCGATGAAGAAAACAAAGAAGGTTTTTTCTTGATTTACAAACGTGTGATTAATCGAATTGTTGCCATGATAAATGAAGTAAATCCAGAATATAAATTTGCGAAAAGTCTTGCATCAACTATTGCCGAAAGCAGTTTACATCAACATTTTTTGAGCCAACACCTCAAAACAATAACCGATTGCAATCAGGATGTTAATCCAAGTCATTTTTACATTGATTTGATTGAAAGAACTTTACATCCTAACAAATAAGATTTTTAATTCTAAATTTTTAATTCACAAAAATGTCACCATTAAAAAGATTTTACGATTTACTAAAATTAGACAAAAAAGATGTGTCACAAATATTCTTTTATGCCATTTTTGCTGGATTAATAAGTTTATCACTTCCGCTAGGCATACAAGCCATAATAAACTTTATTCAAGCAGGAAAAGTAAGTGTTTCCTGGATTGTTTTAGTGGTTTTAGTAGTTTTTGGTGTCGCTTTAGTAGGTTTACTTTCGCTCATGCAACTCCGAATTACTGAAAATTTACAACAAAAAATATTTGTTCGATCGTCTTTTGATTTTGCTGCTCGATTACCAAAAATAAAATTTGATGCACTATACAATACTTACCCGCCAGAATTAGCCAATCGATTTTTTGACACCATGACCATTCAAAAAGGAACTTCAAAATTGCTAATCGATTTTTCTGCTGCCATTTTACAAATCACTTTTGGGTTAATTCTTTTATCGTTATACCATCCATTTTTTATAGTATTTGGAATTTTATTATTTCTTTTATTGTACTTTATTTTCAAATTTTCATACAACTCTAGTTTAGAAACAAGTTTAAAAGAATCAAAATACAAATACAAAGTAGCAGGTTGGTTGCAAGAAATGGCACGAAACAATTTTAGTTTTAGAAACGAATTAAACTATGATTATGCCTTACAAAAAAACGATAATTTAGTTTCTGATTATTTGAATTATCGCGAAAAACATTTCAACATTATCAAAAGACAATTCAGTCAATTGATCGTTTTTAAAATGATAATTACAGCAAGTTTACTATCTATTGGTGGTTTTTTAGTAATCAATCAACAAATGAATATTGGACAATTTGTCGCTGCAGAAATTATTATTTTATTGGTAATTAATTCTGTAGAAAAAATAATCTTGGGTTTAGAATCTTTTTATGATGTCCTAACTTCTATCGAAAAAATTGGACAAGTAACCGATATGAATCTCGAAGAAGAGACTATTTCTGAGACAAAAAGTTGTTACACCAATATTATTTTAGAAACAGAAGATTTAGAATTCAAATTTCCAGATTCAAAAAACAATGTCCTTGAAAACATCAATATAAAAATAAATCAGGGCGAAAAAATAATTATCAATGGCGAAAACGGATCAGGAAAAACAACTTTAATTCGAATTTTATCGGGTTTGATACAACAAACCTCGGGAAATTTTTTCATAAACGATGATAGTTTCAAGAAAATTGATCTCAAGCAATATCGATCACAAATTGGATCAATTGTGCAAAACGAAACGCCATTTGAAGGAACAATACTCAATAATATTACCTTTAATGATGTTAGTATTTCAGATGAAGATTTGAAATGGGCCATACAATCTGTTCAACTTTCGTCGTTAATAAAAACGCTCCCAAATGGTTTAGAAACAAAAATTTTTCCCCAAGGAAGACAACTTTCTTCATCAAATGCACAAAAAATACTTTTAGCAAGAAGCATTATTCACAAACCCAAAATACTATTTTTTGAAGATCCAACGGATACAATGGACCAAAAGGTAGCCAATGAAATTATCGATTTTATAACTTCTGAAAAAAATAATTGGACAGTCGTTGTATCCTCAAAAAACCCATATTGGAAGACGAAATGCAATCGAGAAATTATCATGAAAAACGGAGAAATAATTATTGATTCTAAAATATAAGCGATGCTAAACCTTTCTAAAAATAATACATTATCGCAAGAAACATTAGATAAATACTCTAATGTGAAAAATTTGAGTAATCGCCCGCATTACAAAATCTTGAACAGAATTATTGCAGGTGTTTCCATTTTGGCAGTAGTTGCCTTGTTTTTACCTTGGACACAAAATATTTCAGGCTCAGGATCTGTGACCACATTAAAACCAAATCAAAGACCACAAACCATTCAAACCATAATTTCTGGACGAATAGAAAAATGGTATGTTCAAGAAGGCGATTTTGTAAAAAAAGGCGATACCATTTTGTTCATTTCAGAAATTAAAGAAGAATATTTAGACCCAAATTTGGTTAAGAACACCAAAAATCAAGTCGATGCCAAAAAACTTTCAGGAAAATCATATGAAAATAAAGTAACGACACTTTCAGGTCAAATTCGCGCTATAGAAAGCGAAAGATTGTTAAAATTAGAGCAAGCTCGAAACAAAATCAAACAAGCCACGTTGAAAGTAAAAAGCGATAGTATGGATTTGGTTGCTGTTAGAACACAACTCAAAATTGCCAATACTCAATACAACAGATCGGTTCAATTACACAAAGAAGGATTAAAACCTTTAACTGATGTAGAGGAAAAAAGATTAAAATTGCAAGAAGTCGATGCGAAGATAATCACTCAAGATAATAAATTCATGTCGAGCAAAAATGAATTTATTAATGCAAAAGTTGAAATAAATCGAATTTCGGCAGAATACGCTGAAAAATCATCGAAAGCACAAAGTGACCAGTTTACAGCGATGAGTAATCAATATGATACAGAAGCACAAGTTAATAAACTAGAAAACCAGTATGCTAATTACAACATTCGTAACGGTTTGTATTATATAAAAGCGCCACAAGACGGTTACGTGAATCGCGCCTTGCAATCGGGTTTGGGCGAAACGGTAAAAGAAGGAACAGCCATTGTAAGCATCATGCCATCAAACTACGAAATTGCAGTTGAAACTTTCGTAGATCCAATAGATTTGCCTTTAATTAATAAAGGAGAAAAAGTTAGAATTTGGTTCGATGGCTGGCCAACAATCGTTTTCTCGGGTTGGCCAGATATGTCCTATGGAACATTTGGAGGAGAAGTTGTAGCCATTGAAACTTTTATTAGCGATAACGGCAAATACAGAATTCTTGTAGCGCCAGATAACAAAGAGTCAAAATGGCCCAAACAACTGAGCATTGGCTCTGGAGCACAAAGTATTGCTCTACTAAATACAGTTCCTGTTTGGTTTGAAATTTGGCGAACTTTGAGTGGTTTTCCACCTAACTATTATAAAACAAAAGATAAAAAAGAGAAAAAATAATGATTTAAAATAAAAGCAAAATTTCAACAAACAGATGAATTTTGCAAAATAACAATAAAATGAAAAACCTTTTTTTTATACTTTTATTTTTTGGTACTGCATCTTTTTCGCAAGAGGTGTTAAATGAATTAAGTTTTAACGAATATCTTGGTTATGTAAAAAAATTTCATCCACTCGTTAGAACTGCCAATTTAGAACTTTCAAGAGCACAATCCAATTTGATGATGGCTCGTGGTGGATTCGACCCAAAAATAGAAGTCGATTTTGATAAAAAACAATTCAAAAATTCACAATATTATTCCCTTTTGAATTCAAGTTTCAAAATTCCAACTTGGTATGGAATTGAACTAAAAGCAGGATTCGATCAAAATGAAGGTTTATTTCTAAACCCAGAAAATACAGTTCCCAATCCAGGATTAACCTCATTTGGAATTAACATTCCACTAGGTCAAGGATTGCTCATTAATCAACGAATGGCAGATTTGAGAAAAGCAAAACTTCAAATAAAATTGAGTAATGAAGAAAGAAAATTACAAGCCATTTTGGTTTTATTTGATGCCTCGTTAGCCTATTTTAACTGGAAGAGAAATTTTAACGAGGTAAAATTATATGAAAATTACACAACAAATGCACAAATTCGTTTCAACGGAATAAAAAAATTGATTGAACAAGGCGACAAACCGGCAATAGATAGTACTGAAGCAGGAATTATTGTAAAAAATAGATTATTGAGTTTAGAAGATTCAAAACTGAAATTAATGAAATCAAAGTTGGAATTATCTAATTTCCTTTGGCTGGAAAATAATATTCCGCTCGAACTTTCCGAAACTTTAATTCCAGAAGAAAAATTAGAAAAAACAATTCAGGAAACCTTGAGAACAAATGATTTGAATCAAAACACATCAATTGAAAATCATCCAAAGATAAATGCTCTACAAAGCAAAATTGCAATTTTAAATGTAGAACGAAAACTAAAAGCCAATATGTTATTACCAAAAATTGATGTTGGTTACTCGTATTTATCAGAACCTAGTAACATTAATAATTACAAATTCGAAAACTACAAAATTGGTGTCAATTTTAACTTCCCCATTTTTTTGAGAAAAGAACGAGGCAATTTAAAATTAGCAAAATTCAAAGTCCAAGAAACCGAGTTTGCCCTTGACCTAGAAAAAATACAACTGACAAACAAGATCAATGCGCAAAAAGTAGAAATAACTTCTTTACAAAAACAAAAAAAATTGATTGAAAATTTAGTAAAAGATAACCAAACCATGCTAAATTCAGAAGAAAGATTGTTCTCTTTTGGAGAAAGTTCACTTTTTTTAATCAATTCTAGAGAGAATAATTTAGTTACAGTTCAACTTTCTCAAATAATTATTGAAAATAGATTTTACATCTCGAACTCTGAATTGTTTAAAGTTATGGCAAATCCTGATTAAATTATTTTATTGATTTTTGAATTTGTTTTTTGAATTGATTTTTGAAGTTGATTTTGAAGTTATTTTTTGAAATTGTTTTTTAAAATTGTTTTTTGAAGTTGATTTTTGAAGTTGAAATTGTCTTCGAATTTGTATCTTTGCAACTTTGAAACTGAAAAAGCAAAAAAATGATTATCCCAAAAACGAGAGAACAAATTGAATTAATGCGTCAAAGCGCACTTTTGGTCTCCAAAACCTTAGGAATTATTGCCAAAGAAATGATTCCAGGAGTGACAACTCTAAAAATTGACAAATTAGCCGAAGAATTCATTCGTGATCATGGTGGAATTCCAGGTTTCAAAGGACTTTATGGATTTCCAAATACATTATGTGTGAGTCCAAATGCACAAGTTGTTCACGGAATTCCTAACAATATTCCTCTAGAAAGTGGCGATGTAATATCAGTAGATTGTGGTGTTTTAATGAACGGATATTATGGCGATCATGCCTATAGTTTCGAAATTGGCGATGTCGCTGACGATGTAAAAAAATTGTTGCGCATAACAAAAGAATCTTTGTACATAGGAATACGAGAATTCAAAGCAGGAAACCGAGTTGAAGATGTTGGAAATGCCATTCAAAAATATTGTGAAAGTCATGGCTATAGTGTAGTTCGAGAATTGGTCGGACACGGTTTGGGAACCAAAATGCACGAAGAGCCCGAAATGCCCAACTACGGAAAACGAGGTCGTGGAAAATTGTTTATCGAAGGCATGACCGTTGCGATTGAACCTATGATCAATATGGGGACCAAAAACACAAAACACCTCAAAGATGGCTGGACAATTCTAACCGCCGACGGAAAACCATCTGCACATTTTGAGCATGACGTGGCACTTATTGACGGAAAACCTGAAATTTTATCCACATTTGCATATGTTTATGAAGCTCTCGGAATTGTGAGTAACGAAGAAGATGAGTTTAGAAAAGTTCCATTTGTTGTTTAAACACAAATTTCACTGATTTTCACAAATTAAAAAATGTAAATTTTGAATTACACTAAAAATCAGAGAATTTTATTTGTGGTAAAAGTTCAACTTGTGGTCTAAACACAAATTTCACTGATTTTCACAAATTAAAAAAATGTAAATTTTGAATTACACTAAAATCAGAGAACTTTATTTATTATGAAAGTTCCATTTGTTGTTTAAACACAAATTTTACTGATTTTCACAAATTAAAAAATGTAAATTTTGAATTACACTAAAAATCAGAGAATTTTATTTGTGGTAAAAGTTCAATTTGTGGTTTACACACAAATTTCACTGATTTTTACAAATTAAAAAAATGAAAATTTTAAATTACATTAAAAATGAGAGAACTCTATTTATTATAAAAGTACAATTTGTTGTTCAAACACAAATTTCACTGGTTTTCACAAATTAAAAAAATGTAAATTTTGAATTACATTAAAAATCAGAGAACTTTATTTATTATAAAAGTTCAATTTGTGGTTTACACACAAATTTCACTGATTTTCATAAATTAAAAAAATTGAAAATCTTAAATTAGATTAAAATGGAAGAACTTTATTTAAAAGAAGAATCATATAAAATCATTGGGATTTGCATGGAAGTTCATAAAATTCTAGGCAAAGGTCATAGTGAAATAATTTATGGAGATGCATAAGAATATGAGTTTAATAAAAATAAAATTCCATTTAACAGAGAAGTAAAATTTAATATTTCTTATAAAGAAATAATTTTACCACACTATTATTATTCTGATTTTGTTATTTTTGATGAAATTATATTGGAAATAAAGGCAATTTCCGAACTTACAAATAGTGAGATAAAACAAACATTAAATTATTTGGCAGCATCTAAAAATAAACTAGGAATATTAGTGAATTTTGGTGAAGATAGTTTGAAATATCGCAGAGTAATTCTTTAATAATTCCAATCTTTGTGAAATTCCTTTTTCACTTCATAATTTGTGTCAATTCATGAAATTCGTGTTAAAAATTTTTATCTTATGAAATCCATTTTTAAACTAATCCTCAATACGATTCCTCGACCATTACTCATTAGATTGAGTTATGTGGCTCGACCAATATTAGCATTTTTTCTAAAAGGAACTAAATTTACAGATCCAATCGATGGGAAAAGTTTCAAAATGTTCTTACCATATGGCTATGGGAACCAACGCAACAATGTACTTTCACCAAGTACACTTTCTTTAGAGCGACACAGATTATTGTGGTTATATTTACAAAACGAAACCGATTTTTTTTCATTAAAAGAAAAAAAGAAAATATTACATTTTGCCCCAGAACAGGCGTTTTATAAACTTTTTCGAAATCAAAAAAATTTAGATTACACCACAACCGATCTATTATCGCCACTCGCAGATGTAAAAGCTGACATTTGCAACTTACCATTTCAAGATAATAGTTATGATGTAATCCTCTGCAATCACGTTCTTGAACACATTCCAAACGACACCAAAGCAATGCAGGAATTATATCGTGTTTTAAAACCTGACGGAATGGCAATTCTACAAATACCACAAGATTTATCTCGAGACACCACTTTTGCAGACGATACAATTGTAGATCAAAAAGAACGAGCCAAAATTTTCGGGCAATACGATCACGTTCGTATTTATGGTCGCGATTATTTCGAAAAACTTCGAACCATCGGTTTTAGAGTAATAGAAGAAGATTATACCTCAAAAATAACACCCGAATTAGTTGAAAAATATTGCTTAGCAAAAGGAGAAATAATCCCAGTTTGTTATAAATAAAATTTTGGCATAATTATAGAACTAAAATTTTCATTATCTTTACAAAACAATGCAATTCAAAATAATGAAAAAACTATTCTATATTCTTTTTCTAACAACAACAATATCATTTGCTCAAATCGAGCAAGAAATCATGCCGCCATACCATGTAAAAACAGTTGCCTTCATTCAAAACGGACAAAATGTTACTCCAATATTTAGAATAAACGATAACTTTTCATTAGAATTCGATGATTTATATGCAAACGAGGCAAATTACAATTATACCATCACACATTGTGATTACAACTGGAAACCATCAGAACTTTCTCGAAATGAATACCTCAACGGATTTGACGATCAACGAATTCAAGACTACTCAAATTCATTAAACACACTACAACTCTTTTCACACTACAAATTAGCATTTCCAAACCGATTTACAAGTTTCAAAGTTAGCGGAAACTACGTAATCAAAATTTTAAATGAAGAAAAAGAAATCGTTTTTTCAAGAAAATTCATACTCTACGAAAACCTAGTTAGCGTTCCAATACAAATCAAAAGAGCCAGAGGATCAGAAGAACTTTTCTCAAAACACAACTTAGATTTCACAATCAAATCAACACAAATTCAATTTCAAAATCCACTTCAAAACGTAAAAATCAAAGCCATACAAAACGGAAACATCAATTATGCAATAACCAATATAAAACCGCAATATACCATTGGTAACGACTTGATATACAAATACGATAAAGAAACCCAATTTTGGGCAGGAAATGAATTTTTAAATTTCGATACCAAAGACATCAGAACACCATATGGAAGCATCTCATACATCGATACAAAAGGAGGAACATACAATTCACACCTATACGCAAATTACGCAAGAGCCAACAAAATTTATACTTTTTTTCCAGACATAAACGGTAATTTTCTAATCAGAAATATAAATGGCAACACCAACTTTCTTGAAGCTGACTACTCATGGGTATATTTCACCCTTGATATTCCCGAACTATTCGACAAAAAAGAAATTTATATAAACGGAATGTTCAATGACTTTGCTCTAATTCCAGAAAACAAAATGGAATATAACAAAACAACAAAACGCTACGAAAAATCCATAATGGTCAAACAAGGATTCACAAATTATCAATACGTTACAGTAAATAGCCAAGGTCAAATCGAAAATAAAAATGCAGTTGATGGAAATTTTTATCAAACAGAAAATAACTATACAATATTAGTTTACTATCGAGAAAACCTACAAAGATTTGATAGAGTAATCGGCAAAGGTGATGCCACTTCTTTAGACATCACAAACTAAAAAAATTAACTAAAAATTAGATTTTCAATCATCAAAAATCAGTAATTTTGAAATTGTAAGAAAATTTCAGATGGTAACACAAATCACACAAGGCATAAAAATAACCGTTCTAACTAGTTTTGAAGGCACTTACTTCAAAAACTACAAACTCAATTTTGCCTTTTCTTACCAAATAAGCATTGAAAACAATAGCAAAGACACCGTACAACTCGTTTCACGCCATTGGGAAATACTCGATGCGCTAAACCAACTCGAAATCGTAGATGGAGAAGGCGTAATTGGCAAAAAACCCGTACTCAAACCAGGCGAAAAACACAACTACAGTTCAGGTTGTTTGCTATCTTCACCATTTGGGGCCATGAACGGATTCTTCAATATGATCAATTTCACATCAACCAGAAATTTTAAAGTTGGAGTACCAACCTTTCGATTATGTGCACCATTTGCACTAAATTAATTTTCTTTCCAAGCAATTTCCAGCCATCCATTGCAACTCCTCGCTCAAAAACTTTTTTTCTATTGATTTTTTTGGAACTCCCTTTGGTCGTTCAAAAAAACCAAGAAAAAATAGTTTTTCACGCTGTGGGGTTTTCATTACTGTCTGGGCTAATAGCAAAATTCAACTAAAAAACTAGCATTTTTATTATAAAACACTATTTTTGTTATTATAACCAAAAATAAAAACTATGAAAGCATACATATTTCCGGGACAAGGAGCACAATTCCCAGGAATGGGCAAAGAACTATACGAAACCTCGTCAGTAGCAAAAGCACTATTCGAAAAAGCAAATGAAATACTAGGATTCAGAATAACAGATATCATGTTTCATGGAACTCCAGAAGAACTAAAAGAAACAAAAGTAACCCAACCAGCCGTTTTCCTACATTCAGTTATTTTAGCAAAAACCTTAGCCGATTTTAAGCCCAACATGGTAGCAGGTCATTCTTTAGGTGAATTTTCTGCACTAGTCGCAAACGGAACACTAACTTTCGAAGATGGATTAAAATTAGTATCAAAAAGAGCATTAGCAATGCAAAAAGCTTGCGAAATCAAACCATCAACAATGGCAGCAGTTCTCGGATTAGAAGATTCAATAGTCGAAGAGGTTTGTTCTAAAATAGAAGGAATAGTAGTTGCAGCAAATTACAATTGTCCAGGTCAACTCGTGATTTCTGGTGAATTCTCAGCAGTAGAGAAAGCCTGCGAAGCGATGAAAATTGCTGGAGCAAAACGCGCTTTACTTCTACCTGTTGGTGGAGCATTTCATTCACCAATGATGGAACCAGCCCGTGAAGAACTTGCCGCAGCAATAGAATCAACATCATTCTCTACTCCTACTTGTCCCGTTTATCAAAATGTAACTGCAAGTGCAATTTCAGATGCCTCAGAGATTAAGAAGAATCTAATAATTCAATTAACTGCTCCAGTAAAATGGACACAATCAGTGAAACAAATGATTATTGATGGAGCAACATTATTTACAGAAATTGGCCCAGGAAAAGTACTCACAGGACTCGTTGGAAAAATAAATAAAGAAGTTGAAGTCGCAAATATTTAAAAATTTAGCATTCGAATACAAACAAAAAACCTCTGATTTCTCAGAGGTTTTGTACCCGGAACCGGAGTCGAACCGGTACGGTTTCCCACAGGTGTTTGAGACCAGCGCGTCTACCAATTCCGCCATCCGGGCATTAGCAGTTATGTATTTGTCAAGTTATAAACTCACATTTACAGACTCGAAATAACAACAGTCATTTCTTCGCTAAAAGTCAATAACTAAAAGTTATTTTCTTTAACACTTTGCAAATGTAAAAAATAAAACAACAAATTCTATAAAAAAAATTAAAAAATTTCTTCATTACATCATTTTTATTACTATTTTTGCACCTCGTTAAAACAACACACAACTAACTAACTACAAAACAACTAATTAATGTCACATCAAGAACCCGAAGCAAAAATATTTGCTTGTTCCCAAAGTGTACATCTAGCGAAACAAATTGCTGAAAAGTATGGAGTTTCACTGGGTAAAGTAACGTTTTCTAAATATAGCGACGGAGAATTTCAACCGTCATACGAAGAGTCTATTCGTGGACTAAGAGTATTTATAGTTTGCTCAACATTTCCAACAGCAGACAATTTGATGGAATTGTTATTAATGATTGACGCAGCAAAACGCGCTTCAGCCAGACACGTAACGGCTGTAATTCCTTATTTTGGATGGGCTAGACAAGACAGAAAAGACAAGCCAAGAGTTCCAATCGGAGCAAAATTGGTGGCTAATTTACTTGATGCTGCAGGTGCAACAAGAGTAATGACAATGGATTTGCACGCAGATCAAATACAAGGTTTTTTTGAAAAACCTGTCGATCATTTGTTTGCATCGACAATATTTTTACCATATGTTCGTAGTTTAAATTTAGAAAATTTGACTATTGCCTCACCTGACATGGGTGGATCAAAAAGAGCCTATGCCTATTCTAAGTTTTTAGAATCAGATGTTGTTATTTGTTACAAACAAAGAAAAGTTGCCAATGTAATTAGTTCCATGGAACTTATAGGAGAAGTAAAAGGAAGAAATGTTGTTTTAGTAGACGACATGATTGATACAGGAGGAACATTGGCAAAAGCTGCCGATTTAATGATTGAAAAAGGAGCAATAAGCGTCCGAGCCATATGTACACATGCAATATTATCTGGTGATGCATATGAAAAAATTGAAAATTCACAATTAAGTGAGTTAATTGTTACTGATTCCATACCATTAAGGAAAGAATCTAAAAAAATTAGAGTAGTATCTTGTGCGCCACTTTTTGCAGAAGTAATGCAGATGGTACAAAACAACAACTCCATTAGCGGGAAATTTCTAATGTAAATTTTCTAAAAACTGTTAATGTGAATTTTAAATTGACATTAAAATTGAATAATTATTAATAACTATATATTTTTTACAATGAAATCGATTACAATTAAAGGATCAGAAAGAGAAAGCGTTGGTAAAGTTGCGACTAAAGCCATACGTAATGCTGGAGCGGTTCCTTGCGTTATTTACGGAGGAAATCAAACAGTTCATTTTTCTGCAGAAGAAAAAGCATTCAAAACATTGGTTTACACTCCTAATGCGCACACTGTTGCAATTGAATTGGATGGAAAAACTTACAATGCAATTTTACAAGAAATTCAGGTTCACCCTGTTACTGACAAAATTTTACACATTGATTTTTATCAGATAACTGATGATAAAGAAATTACAATGGAAATTCCAATTAGAGTAGTTGGAACATCTCCAGGTGTACTTTTAGGTGGAGTATTACGTTTGAACAATCGTAAATTAAAAGTAAAAGCATTTCCGAAAAATCTTCCAGATTTCTTAGATGCTGATATTTCTGGATTAGAAATGGGTAATAAACTTTATGTTACTGGACTACCACAAGAAAAATACAAAATCATGCATCCAGATAATACTGTAGTGTGTCAAGTACGTATTTCTCGTGCGGCAATGAAAGCAGCTCAAGAAGCAGCAAAAGCAGCAAAAGCACCTGCAAAAGGAAAGAAAAAATAATTATTTTTTTTTAATAAAGAAAAGCACTTCAGAAATGAGGTGCTTTTTATTTGAAAACAAACCACTCTTTTATTATAAAAATTCAAATAATTTCTTTTCAATTAATCCGAAATCATTTTTAGCAAATTCGGCAACGTTTTTATCTTTCACAACAAATATTGATTGACAATTGGTATATAAAATTTCTAATATATGAGATGAAATAATTACAATTGAATGTTTACTTTTCTCTTTCAAGAAATTCATTAAAACATAATTCGATTCCAAATCTAAACCGTTGAATGGTTCGTCGAGAATGTATATGTTATAATTGTTTTGAAAAATAGCGTTCAAATAGGTTTTCTTTTTCATTCCAGTCGAAAAATCTTTTAGCAATTGATTCTCGGGAACATCAAATAAAAAGTCGGAATTATTTTTTTTGCAATTGGTCAATTCTCGATAAAAATCATAAAATTCTTTGGCTGTTAATTCGTCATACAAATCGGGTTCGGTTGGACACCAAGCCATTTGATTTAAAATTAATTTTTCTGATTTGAACTCAATTTTTCCATCAAAATCTGTTAATCCTAAAATACATTTGAAGAAAGTTGTTTTGCCTTGACCGTTTTTGCCAACAAATCCATAAATTCCATTTTCAAGAATTTTTAAATTTATATTCTCGAGAATAATTTTTGAACCAAATCGTTTTTCCGAAATTAAAATATTAAACATTCTGAATGATTTTTAGATTATTGATGGATTTGAAATATAAAATAGGAATAAAAAGTAGTGGAAATCCATACATTGAAAAACCTAAAAATAATCCAAAAAAGATGTTGTGAACAATAATTCTATCAAAAAAAACGTACTTAAAAAGTATGTTTATAACAGGAAATAATAACAATAACGGAACGAAACATACTATTTGAAATTCTTGTAAAAACAAAAATACAATAGCGATCGGAACCAAGACAAACATCGAATTATAACAAACAGTTTTTATTTGTTGCAACAAATATTTTTTACCAATAAACGAACTTGCTTTTATGAAATGTAATTTTTCTCGTTCGCTTGTTGGAATGCATAAAATAATTCCTGAAACTAATAATGCTGCATATTGCAAATTAACATTTTGGTATTTAAAACCCATAAATATCAAAAAACCTAAAACTGGAATCGATAAAAATAATTTGTATTTTCTGAAAGAAATTGTCCAGAAAACGTCAAACATTTTAAATGGATATCGAAAAACTTTAGAATTAATTTTATTGATAAAAGTTATTGCAAATAATGATAGCATACAACCTAATGCAAAAAGCCATTTTGAATTTAAAAGCAATAAAACTAAAACTGGAAAACTCAATATAAAATATTCAAAAAACAGAATTATTCTAAAATTTGAATTCAGTTTTAATAATGAAATATCTTTTCTATCTAACTGTAAAACAATTATTTGAATGATAAACAATAACGAATAATTTACATTCTTACTGTAATTTATTTGAAAAAAATAGCACAAAGCAATAATTGCCAAAACTGAAAGTGCAATCGCAAAAAAATCATCTTTTGCAAAGATTTTTCTAAACCTAATTAGGATTAAATATTTAAGAATTTTTAGCATTTATATCAAAAATAAATCATCAAGCGTCAATTCATTTTGAATTATCGATCGTCGATACATATTTTCGACCAATCCAAATGTAGTAATCATTGTTAAAAAAACCGCTTTCCGAGTTTTTGTTCCCGCTTGAAATGCGCCAATTTTATTGCGCAATTTCATATCATAATCTTTAGTGATTTCGAATTCGTTGACCGAGTATTTTATTTCAAATAAATTAATAACTCTATCGTTTCTGTCAATAATTAAGTCAATTTGTGCACCATTTCCATCATCGTCGGCAGGTTTCTGCCAAGAACTGGTTTCGCTGTAAACGCCTTCTATGCCTAACTTTTTCTTGATATTATTGGTGTGATCCCAGCAAACTTGTTCGAAAGTCAATCCAGCCCAAGCGTTGATTGTGCCATTTTTTATTCGATTGAGCCATTTTCCTTTTTCAAATTTACCAGATTTTTCTATGAATTTGTAATAAAATAGTGTGTAATAATCAGCAATTACATAAATTCGTTTAGTTTTATTGACTCCAATTGGCGTATACGATTTCAAGAAACCACTTTCTTCAAGTTCATTCAATTTTACTGAAAAGTCGCCATTAGAGACTATTTTTAATTGTTTTATTAAATTATCTCTCGTAGCACGATTGCCCAATTCATAAATCTTTCGTAATAATCTTTCGTGTTTTTCTGAATTATTGAATAATGACGAAAATATAAATTGAAATTCATTGCGTAAAATTCCAGTTTGACTAAAACATATTTCTTCGATGTTTTGTGCTGCACTTAATCCTTTTTTTATTTGCTCTAAATAATAAGGAATTCCGCCCATAACCATATACAAATTAACAATTTGATATCGGTCAAGATTAATGTTTTTAGATTGCAAAAACATTTCGGTTTCTTGCAATGTGAAGGGCTCAATTTTGAAACGGTGCGTTACTCGATTGTACAATCCGCCTTTGTTTCGAATCAATTCGTTAATCATCCACGAAGCCGCCGAGCCACAAACAAACAGTTTTAAATCTTTTTGATTGCTTGCCCAACTGTTCCAAAAAAACTCTAAACCAGACATAAAATCTGATTTTTTAGTATCAAACCAAGGCAATTCGTCAATGAAAATAATTCTTTTGCCTTTTATTTTTGCTAATTCGGTTTGAAGAATTCCAAATGCTTGCAACCAATTTGGCGGTGGCGAATAACTACTTTCGAATGACTTGTTTATGAAAATAGTAAAATTAACCAATTGCATTTCAGTAGTACTATTGGCCAAACCAGTTGTATAAAAAGTAAAATTATTGTTGAAATATTCTTTGATTAAATAAGTTTTTCCAACACGTCGTCGCCCATAAACCGCAATAAATGCTGGTTTATAATCTTCAATGATTTCTTTGATTCGGTTTCTTTCTGGTAATCGACCTATTATTGGCATAATCAAATCTTTTGCCAAAAATACTATTTATTTTAGATTTTGGCAAGTAATGTCAATTATTTTTAGCCAAAAACTATTTATTTTATATTTTTTGGCGTTTTATATAATTAATTATTTGCCAAAAAATAAAAAAATATTAGTTTTTGGCAGGTTATTATTTTAATTTTCTGCCAAAAATTAAAAAAAAAGTAATTTTTGGCAGAAAATAGATAATCATTATTTCAATAAAATAAAGGTTTTTATTTTATTAAGAGAGAAATTTACATCTTAAATGATTGAAAAATTGTTTTAATCTTTATTAGAAATATTAGATGAACTACTGTCTAATTCTGTATTGATAAAAATTAGATGAATTGCCGTTCATCTCTAAAAAAAATACAATAACCTTAGATGAACTGCCGTTAATCTCTACAAAAAAAACACAACAACCTTAAATGAACATATTTTTCTTAAATGTTTAAACACCAATAAATGAACAGCCGTTAATCTCTACAAAAAAACACAACAACCTTAAATGAACTTATATTTCTTATATGTTTAAACATCATTAGATGAACTGCCGTTCATCTCTACAAAAAAATACAACAACCTTCAATGAACTTATCTTTCTTATATGTTTAGAAAAAATCTAAATGTTTATTCTCTAATTCAACTTAAAATTAACTTGTAATCGCTCTAATTCACTCAACAATTCGTTAGAAATTTTGATTTTTAATTTTCGGCTTTGCATCCATAATCTGGTTACGACTTTGGTTTCTTCGGTTGCAGTTTCAATAATTGGTGTAGCAATTATCGGTTCGTCATCTTCAGAAATTTCTTCGGTAAAAACAACTTCATCGTCATCATCAGTGTTGATTGTGTCAAACAAAACAGGTTCTATAATTTTTTCTTCAATTTTAGAAATTTCTTGAATGGGTTTTTCGATTCTGACTTTTTCTAATTCTAGAACATCAAATGTTACTAAATTATCGCCTTTGTTTTCTTGAAAAACTTTGCCCAAATTTTCTATAAATTCTGGATTCAAGTCTTTTACATCTAAAAGAATATTAATTTTTTTAGCAAAATTCTCGAAAACATCTTGCAACATTCTAAAATCGGTAAAAGTCAATCGTGGTTCAGATTTTTTGCCAGTATCGCGATCAACCCAACCTTCTTTTACTAAAACTTTCATATAAGTGAAACTATTCGGAATCAGATAATGACGGTTTTTCATATATTCTTCACCAAAAATCTTGAATTCGTAACTTTCATCATAACCTTCAAGGTTAAAAATTGCCCAACCTTTTCCGTTTTTAGCAATTCGATGTTGAATATTGGTAATAATGCCACCAAAAACTAGATTTTTATTCAAATGTTGGTTCAAATCTTTCAGCGATTCGAGTTTAGAATTACAGAAATATTTCATTTCGAATTTAAAATCGTCTAGCGGATGTCCAGAAATGTAAATACCAACAACTTCTTTTTCTTTGGCAAGTTTTTCCATAGTTGACCAATCTTCGCAAGTCGGAATTATTGGTTCGGCAATAACAATATCGCTGCTGTCGCCAAACAAACTGACTTGTGCCGAATTTTCATTCTCTTGGAATTTTGAGGCAAATCGAATCGCTTTTTCGTAAAAAGTTATTCCGTCGCCATCAGTATGAAAATATTGCGCACGAGTTGTGTTTGAAAACGAGTCAAATCCACCAGCAAGAATTAGGTTTTCAATTGCTTTTTTATTGGCAGAACGCAAATCAATTCGTTTGGTTAAATCAAAAATCGATTTGTATTTTCCGTCTTTTCGATTTTCTACAATCGTGTTTACGGCTCCCATTCCAACTCCTTTTACGGCACCAATACCAAAGCGAACGGCATAATCATCATTTACTGTAAATTTATAGAAACTTTCATTAACATCTGGACCAAGAACTTTCAAACCCATTCGTTTGCATTCTTCCATAAAAAATGAAACTTGCTTGATATCGCTCATATTGTTACTCAAAACCGCAGCCATATATTCGGCTGGATAATTGGCTTTCAAGTACGCAGTTTGATAAGCAATCCAAGCGTAGCAAGTTGAGTGAGATTTGTTAAAGGCATATTCGGCAAATGCTTCCCAGTCTTTCCAAATTTTTTCGAGTTTGTCTTCGGCGTGACCGTTTTCCATTGCTTGAGAAATAAATTTTGGTTTCATTTTTGCCAAAACATCAATCAATTTTTTTCCCATTGCTTTACGCAAAACGTCGGCATCGCCTTTAGAAAAATTCGCCAATTTTTGGGACAAAAGCATTACTTGTTGTTGATAAACCGTAATTCCGTAGGTGTCTTTTAGTAAATCTTCGCAGGCTTCAAGGTCATATTCTATTGGTTCTTCGCCATTTTTTCGACGTACAAAACTTGGAATGTAAGCAATTGGTCCAGGTCGATACAAGGCATTCATTGCAATTAAATCTGGAAAAACAGTTGGTTTTAATTCACGCAAATATTTCTGCATTCCGGGACTTTCATATTGAAAAATACCAACAGTTTCGCCACGCTGAAAAAGTTCATAAGTTTTTAGATCATCTAACGGAAAATTATCAGGATCGACAACCACTCCAGATCGATATTTTATTAATTTGACCGTATCTTTTATTAAAGTCAAGGTTTTTAATCCCAAGAAATCCATTTTTAATAAACCTGCACTTTCAACAACCGAGTTATCGAATTGAGTCACAAACAAATCGGAATCTTTAGCGGTTGCAACAGGCACAAAATTGGTAATATCGCTTGGCGTAATGATAACGCCACAAGCGTGAATTCCGGTATTTCGCAAATTTCCCTCGAGAATTTGTGCTTGTTGAATGGTTTCGCCACCCAAATCTTCAGACTTTGAAAACGCAACTAATTCTTTTATTTTTTCAAAATCTTCAGGACGTAAAACTTTTTTGAAATTAACTTCTTCATCATTCAAAAATCGGGCTAAACTCCATTTTGACGGAATCAATCCTGGTATTAATTTTGCAATTTTATCGGCTTCAAATAAAGGCAAATCTAAAACTCTGGCAGTATCTCGAATGGCAGATTTTGCCGCCATTGTACCATAAGTAACGATTTGTGCTACTTGATTTTTGCCATATTTATCAATGACATATTGCATTACTTTTCCACGACCTTCATCATCAAAATCAATATCAATATCGGGTAATGAAACTCGGTCAGGATTCAAAAATCTTTCGAAAAGCAAATTATATAAAAGTGGGTCAATATTCGTAATTCCTAAACAATAGGCAACAACAGAACCAGCAGCCGAACCACGACCAGGACCAACCGAAACATCCATTGAACGAGCAGCAGCAATTAAATCTTGAACAATCAAGAAATAACCTGGATAGCCAGAATTTGAAATTGTAAGCAATTCAAAATCAATTCGTTCTTCGATTTCTTTTGTGATTTCTTTATAGCGTTTGTTCGCACCTATATATGATAAATGTTTTAGGTATGCATTTTCGCCACGAACGCCACCATCGTGTTCATCTTCGGGTTCGAGAAAATCATCTGGAATTTCGAATTTTGGAAGTAATACTTCTCGAGCCAAATTATAGATTTCGATTTTATCGACAATTTCAGATAAATTAGAAATCGCTTCGGGCAAATCGTTGAATAATTTTTTCATTTCGTCGCCCGATTTGAAATAATATTCCTGATTTGGCAATCCGAATCTATAACCTCGACCACGACCAATTGGCGTAGATTGTTTTTCTCCTTCGCGTACACAAAGCAAAATATCGTGGGCGTTGGCATTATCTTTATTGATGTAAAATGTATTGTTTGTGGCGACAATTTTTACATTATTTCTATTTGCTAATTCAATTAAAGTTTCGTTAACCCGATTTTCATCTTCTTGATTATGGCGCATTAATTCGATATAAAAATCGTCTCCAAATTCTTTTTTCCACCACAACAATGCTTCTTCGGCCTGATTTTCGCCGAGATTTAAAATTTTACTGGGTACTTCGCCATATAAATTTCCTGATAAAACAATTAAATCTTCTTTGTATTGTTGAATGAGTTTGCGGTCGATTCTAGGTACATAATACGAACCCTCAGTGTGCGCAATCGATGATAGTTTGGCTAAATTGAGGTAGCCTTTTTTAGATTTTGCCAAAAAAACTATTTGATATCCGTTGTCTTTAACTGATTTATTGGTATGGTCTTCGCAAACGAAAAATTCGCAACCAACAATAGGTTTCATAGGAACTTCGGTTGGCTCTTCGCTGTTTTCAATCGCCGTTTTATTTTTGGCTTCGGCTGATTTGTTGTGATTCAAAACATCTCGAACGAAATGAAATGCACCCATTAAATTGGCGTGGTCAGTTATTGCGACGGCTGGCATTTTTTGCTTTGCAGCAGCGCTAACCAATTGAGCAATCGAAATTGTTGATTGCAAAACCGAAAATTGAGTGTGGTTGTGCAAATGAACAAAAGGCGTGTCAACTAAAACTTTTTTATTATCTGATAATTCTTTTTTAGAAACGGTTTTTGAATCATTTCCACCCAATTGTTGGCGAATTTTATCTGATGCTTCCTTGAGATTAATATGTTTTAAACCAATAAGTTGAATTTCACGAGGATTTTTTAATTGAAAATCTTCAAAATATTCTTGCTCAACTTCGAGTTCTTGTTTTGTGAAAACTTCAGTACGAATCAACTCGAAAAAACAACGAGTAGTTGCTTCAACATCGGCTGTTGCGTTGTGGGCTTCGGCAAATGGTTTGTTGAATAAATATTGGTGTAACTCGGTTAATGTTGGCAATTTGAATTTTCCACCACGACCGCCTGGCAATTTGAGTAAACTTGCTGTAATTTCGGTACAAGTATCAAGAATTGGCATTGATGACATTGGACTTTCTATTCCCAATCGATAGAATTCGCAACCCATAATGTTGACATCAAAACCTAGATTTTGACCTACAATAAATTTAGATTTCGATAACGCAATATTGAATTTTTCTAAAACTTCTGCCAACAAAATCCCTTGGGCTTGCGCCAATTCGGTTGAAATTCCGTGAATTCGCTCAGCATCATAAGGAATATTAAATCCTTCGGGTTGAATTAAATAATCTTCGTGTTCGATTATTTTTCCCATTTCGTCGTGCAACTGCCAAGCAATTTGAATGCAACGTGGCCAGTTGTCGGTGTCGGAAATTGGTGCGCCCCAACGTTTTGGTAATCCTGTGGTTTCGGTATCGAAAATTAAGTACATGCTATTGAATTCTGTTGAAAATTTGATCTTCAAAATTATGCTTTTAAAATCAAGATGACAATTTTAGTTATGAACAGAAAATGAAGTTTGTTTAACAAAAACATACAGATTTAAAGTGATAAAAAGTTTTCTCGCAAACTATTTACAAAGTTTTCAAGTACAAAAAAATTTCACCAACTTTGATATAAAAAATTTCTACATTTAAAAACACTCTGATTTTCAATGCGTTTTCAATAATAAATAAAACTTTCAAAATAACTTTCATTTTTTACTGAAAGTTCAAAAACTTTTAATATATTTGTACTATGAAAATGAGAGAAGCAAAAACCAAATTCATTCAGACCTGGGGAGCACTTGGTTCACAATGGGGAATTAACAAGACCATGGCACAGATCCATGCTTTGTTAATGGTTTCTGCTGAACCAGTATCTATGGAAGATATTATGGAGGAATTGCAAATCTCTAGAGGAAATGCGAGTATGAATTTGAGAGATTTAATGAATTGGGGAATTGTTTACAAAGAATATAAAACGGGTGAAAGAAGAGAATTTTTTACAGCCGAAAAAGATTTAGATGAATTAGCAGTTAAGATTTCTAGAGAGCGAAGTAAAAGAGAAATTAAACCCGCTTTGAAAATATTAAAGGAAGTTTCTACAATTTCGGTTGGAAATTCTCTTGAAGAAAAACAATTTATTGACCAAACTACTAAACTATATGATTTTGTTTTGAAAGCGGATAATATCCTAGATAAAATTACCGAATTTAAAGATAATTGGATTGGAAGGTTAGTTTTGAAAATAATGAAATAGCCAAATTTGAGTGTTAAATTTTAAGATTAAGTATAAATTGGCTATTCAATGAGTCAAATAAAAAACAATAAAAACGAACGAATTAAATTAAAATTTAACAACTACTTTCAATTATTTCTGAAAGTTTAAAATATAATTAGCAATGAGTTTTCTAACCGCAGAATGGAATAATTTAGTTTTAATAAACTACGAAGTTGACCCTAAAATTATAGAAAAATATGTTCCAAACGGAACAGAACTTGATTTTTGGAACGGCAAATGTTACATCAGTTTTATAGGATTTATGTTCGAAAATGTAAAAGTTTTGGGAATGAAAATTCCGTTTCATTCAGATTTTGAAGAAGTCAATCTTCGATTTTATGTTAAACGTTTTGAAAACGGAATTTGGAAACGTGGTGCTGTTTTTATTTCAGAAATTGTTCCAAAATCAGCAATAACAATGGTCGCTAATACCTTGTATCATGAGCATTATAGAACTTTGCCAATGAAACACGAAATAGTTGAAAGAGAAAATTCAAAATCATTTCAATACCAATGGAAAGTTGCTAATACATGGAATACAATTGAAATCGAAACGCAAAAAAATGCTATTGACATTGAACCAAATTCTGAAGCAGAATTCATAACTGAACATTATTTTGGTTATACAAAAGTCAACGAAAAAACTACTTTTGAATATGAAGTCAGACATCCAAGATGGCAGCAATTACAAGTAATTAGTAATAATTCAACTATTGATTTTGAGCAAGTTTATGGTTCAGAATTCGCATTTATAAAAAACTTGAAACCAACATCTGTTTTCTTAGCAATTGGATCTAAAATTTCAATTGAAGGAAAACGAAAATTATAAAAAACAATGAATCTCAATATCATTAGTTACCTTATTTATTTATTGATAACGACTTATATAATTGTCGTCGTTGGTAGAATTTGTTATCGAAACGGTAACGTATTTGTTGCTCAACTCATTCCGAATCACATCGATTTATGTCAAAAAGTCAATCAAGTTTTACTAATGGCGTATTATTTACTAAACATTGGTTATTGTGCCATGACTCTAATTCAATGGAAAACAATTGAAACAATTCCAGAAATTGTCGAAACAATTGCCTCAAAAACAGCGATTATTGTACTCATGATTTCGGTACTACATTATATAAACATATTTATAATTACTAAATACATTCAAAAATTAATTCACTAATATTTAAACACTCTTTACAATGGAAACTACAAAAATCCTTATTGGTTACGCAATTTATTTACCAATTGTTTTATTTTTAACATTTTACGTTTCAAGAACTTTGTTCAAAAACGGAAAAATTTATATGCTTGATATCTTTAAAGGTCGAGAAGAAATGGCCGATGCCACCAGTAAATTATTTGAAACTGGATTTTATTTATTAAATCTTGGATTTGCATTAATGATTCTACAAATGGATCTTTACAGCAATACCTACCAATCTCTAGTTGAAGCATTGAGTTATAAAATTGGCGGATTTTCTATTTACTTGGGCATCATGCTATTTGTGAATTTATACTTCTTTTTTAGAGGAAAAAGAAAAGCAAAAGAAGGCTTAAAAGAAGAATTTGTATACAAAGTATAAATTACATTAAATTTAAACAAAATGACACGTACATTAGAAAATCAAACTTTGCTTTATGACGCAGATTGTCCTTTATGTCGCGTTTATACAAAAGGTTTCATCGATGCCGGAATGCTGGATGAAAACGGTAAAAAACCCTATTGCCAATTATCACAAGAAGAGCAAGTTTTTGTTGATGTAAAACGGGCTTCTAATGAAATTGCATTAGTTGACAACATCAATAAAACTGTAATTTATGGTATTGATAGTTTATTAAAAGTCATTGGATTTTCATTTCCTTGGATGGAAAAAATAGGCAATTTGAAACCTGTGAAATTCTTCTTAAAAAAGTTGTACTCTTTCATTTCTTATAACCGAAAAGTAATTATTCCAAGTAAAGTTAATAAAGAAATAAAACTGCAATGCGTTCCTGATTTTAGTTACAAATGGCGATTTATTTACATTGTTTTTGCTACAATACTGATTACTATTAGTTTATTTAATTTTTCTAAAATGCTTCATGGTTTAACCAAAACCAACATTGTTAGAGAATTGGTTATTGCCGTTGGACAAATTATTTTTCAAAGTATATTCCTTTTGAAACAAAAGAGAGAAACAATAGTCAATTATCTGGGTAATTTAATTACGGTTTCATTAATGGGATCAATAATTTTAACACCTATTATACTTGCAAACCTCTTTATCACAATACCAGAATTAGGAACGCTATGTTGGCTTGGTATAACCGTTTTACTGATGTTTTTAGAGCATGCTCGAAGAATAAAAATCCTAGAGTTACCTTATTATTTATCAATTACTTGGGTAATTTATAGAGTTATTGCCTTGGTCATTATTTTAAACTCATAACAATGAAAAAATTAGTTATCACTGCTGGAACTGGGTTTTTAGGTAAAGTTTTAATCCATCATTTCAAAGATACTTTTCAAGAAATCGTAATTTTGACTAGAGGAAAATCTGAAATCAAAAACAATATCAAATATGTGCATTGGAATGCCAAAACATTAACTGGTTGGGAAATCGAACTCGAGAATGCCGATGTACTCATTAACCTCGCTGGTAAATCTGTCGATTGTCGCTACACACCGCAAAATAAAAAAGAAATCCTCGATTCTAGAATTGATAGTACCTCTATTCTTAATGAGGCCGTTTTAGGTTGTATAAACGCACCTAAACATTGGCTAAACTCATCAACTTCGACTATTTATCGTTTTTCTTTAGATCGACAAATGGACGAAACAACTGGTGAAATTGGCGATGATTTTTCTATGAACGTTGCCAAAACTTGGGAAAAAACTTTCTTTGAAGTCAAAACTCGTAGAACATTAAAAACTGCATTGCGAACATCAATCGTTTTAGGCAAAAATGGTGGTGCTTTTGTTCCTCTAAAAACATTAACAAAAATAGGTTTTGGAGGTAAACAAGGTAAAGGCAATCAATTTATTAGTTGGATCCATGAACATGATTTTGCGCAAGCACTAGCATTCATTATTGAAAAAGAAATGACAGGTGTAATTAATATTGTTTCTCCAAAACCTATTACTAATCGTGATTTTATGGCAACTTTACGGCAAATAATTAAAATGCCAATTGGCATTCCCATTTCTGAATTTTTATTAAAAGTGGGGGCAAAAATTATCAAAACCGAAACTGAACTTGTATTAAAAAGCCGAAACGTAATCCCAAGACGATTGCATGAAAACGGATTTCGATTCAAGTATGATACATTAGAAAAAGCAATTAGAAATTTGATATAAAATGACCACAATAAACATCATAACCAAAGTTAATGCCCCAATCCAAAAAGTTTTTGACGTCAACCGTGATATCGATATTCATCAGAATTCAGCATCTGGCACAAATGAAGTTGCCATTGCTGGAATTACTTCTGGATTGATTAATTTTAATGAAACTGTAACATGGCGTGGCAAACATTTCGGATTTTATTTAACCCACAAAAGCCGAATGACTGCAATGAATTTCTATGATTATTTTGTCGATGAAATGGAAGAAGGCAAATTCAAATCTTTTAGACACGAACATTTTTTTGAAGAAAAAGATGGAGTTACAACCATGACCGATAAGTTATGTTACCAAACTCCGTTTTGGATTTTTGGACAATTATTCGATTATTTATTTTTGAAAAGGCATTTAACAAATTTCTTGTTAGAGCGGAATCGGGTTTTAAAAGAAATTTCGGAAAAAAATTAATAATCCCCACCAAAATATAGGTAAACTTTCAACCAAAAAACTTGTGAAATATTTAGAACGATTCTCGTTAGAAAAAAATATACAGATGGCAATTGAAAAAGCAAAAATAAAATTGTAAAAAGTTATCTGCAAAAGGCAAAATACAATTAGAAATAAATATCCTAAAAATTTAGTCTTTAAAGTACCTATTACTTGCGGTTGTGTTTTTATAGTCTTAGCATCCGTTTTTAAATCGCAAATTTCTAATGGAATTAATAAACAAAAAATCATTAAAAATCTTTGAAACAGAATAAAACCAATGTCTTCTAATCTAAAATTATAATGGATTAAAGGAATGTAAATACTTGTATATGTTACGCAAAATGAAACCGCAAACATTTTCAAAAATACCTTTGTTCTTAAAAATGGATAAATTAAAACTACTATGCCAACTTTGAATAATTCAATTTGAATATTTGTTTCCATAAGGAAATAAAAATAAATCATTCCTAAAAAAGCAATTAAACTAACTACGATTATTTGACATTTTTTTCTGAAATTAAAAATTCGTTTCCAAAAAACTTCAAAATATTTCAAAGAATTATAACCCACAATTGTCCCAAAAAAAATAAAATAGTCAAGATTTATATTTGTAGAAATGTTTAACGATAATTTTGTTAGTTGAACCAACGAAAAAACAGCAACCGCAACATGAATGCTTGTATTGATATAAAAATCTAAAACTTGACGCAAAACCTTCATTCAACAAAAATAATCAAACTGTTAATAAGAAAGTAATTTAGTGGAAAAATCTACAAAAAACGTTTGTTAAAAAGCATTTTATTAGCAATTTAATAATTATTTTTGCAATCAAATTTTATACAACTACAACGATTTATATATTTTAAGATATGAAAACAGATGCTTTTGCTTTACGTCACATTGGTCCAAGAGAAAACGATTTGCCTCACATGCTCAAAACCATTGGAGTTGAAACGTTAGACCAACTAATTTTCGAAACCATTCCAAGTGACATTCGCCTTAAATCCGATATTGTTTTGGATGAGCCAATGACCGAATATGAGTTTGCAAAGCACATAGCCGAATTGGGTAAAAAAAATAAAGTTTTTCAATCTTACATAGGCCTTGGTTATAATCAAGCCATTGTTCCAGCAGTAATTCAGAGAAATATTCTCGAAAATCCGGGTTGGTACACTGCATATACGCCGTATCAAGCCGAAATTGCACAAGGTCGTCTCGAGGCCATTTTAAATTTTCAAACTACAGTTATTGAATTGTCTGGAATGGAAATTGCAAATGCTTCTTTACTTGATGAAGGAACAGCTGCTGCCGAAGCCATGGCTTTACTTTTCGACGTTCGTTCACGCGACCAAAAGAAAAATAATGTGTGTAAATTCTTCGTTTCCGAAGAAATTTTACCCCAAACATTATCAGTTTTACAAACTCGTTCTACGCCTATTGGTGTTGAATTGGTTGTCGGAAACCACGAAACATTCGATTTTTCAACTGATTTTTATGGCGCAATTTTGCAATATCCTGGTAAATTCGGACAAGTTCACGACTATGCTGGATTTATAGCCAAAGCAAAAATTGCCGAAATAAAAGTTGCTGTTGCAGCCGATATTTTATCATTAGTAAAACTTACACCTCCAGGCGAAATGGGTGCCGATGTAGTTTTAGGAACTACACAACGTTTCGGAATTCCGTTAGGCTATGGTGGACCTCACGCTGCTTATTTCGCAACAAAAGCCGAATACAAACGCTCGATGCCAGGCAGAATCATTGGTGTTACTATTGATACTGATGGAAACCGTGCCTTGCGTATGGCATTGCAAACACGTGAGCAACACATTAAACGTGATAAAGCCACATCAAATATATGCACCGCACAAGTTTTATTGTCAGTAATGGCAGGAATGTATGCCGTTTATCATGGTCCAAAAGGATTACAATATATTGCTGATAAAGTGCATGCAATGGCAGTTACATTAGAAGATGCATTAGAAAAATTAGGCTATTATCAAACTAATACAGCATTTTTTGATACGATTGTTATCAAAGCAAATGCCAAAAAAGTTAAAGAAATTGCAGAGAAACAAGAGGTTAATTTTTATTATGTTGATGAGAATACCGTTTCAGTTTCATTAAATGAAACTACTTCAATTGCTGACGTAAATCAGATTACGAAAATTTTTGCTGATGCAGTTGGAAAAGATTTTTCACCAGCTTCAACTCCCTCCCTTTCGGGGAGGACTGGGGAGGGGCTTCGAACATCTACATTTTTAAAGCATGATGTATTTAATAAATACCATTCAGAATCGGCTTTGATGCGTTATATAAAAATGCTTGAGCGTAAAGATTTAGCATTGAATCATTCGATGATTTCACTAGGCTCTTGCACCATGAAATTGAATGCCGCTTCAGAAATGTTGCCTTTAAGCACCGCACAATGGAACAACATTCACCCATTTGCTCCGCTAGATCAAGCACAAGGTTACATGGAAATGTTAACCAAATTAGAACAACAATTAAACGAAGTTACAGGTTTTGCAGGGACCACTTTACAACCTAATTCTGGCGCGCAAGGCGAATATGCTGGACTAATGGTTATTCGTGCCTATCATCAATCTCGTGGTGATTTTCACCGAAATGTGGCTTTAATTCCATCATCAGCACACGGAACAAATCCTGCTTCAGCAACTATGGCTGGAATGCAAGTAGTAGTTACCAAAACTTTAGAAAACGGAAATATCGACATCGATGATTTACGTGAAAAAGCATTATTGCATTCTGCTAATTTATCATGTTTGATGGTAACCTATCCATCAACTCACGGAGTTTTTGAAAGTGCCATAAAAGAAATTACACAATTAATTCACGATAACGGTGGACAAGTTTATATGGACGGTGCTAACATGAACGCCCAAGTTGGATTGACAAATCCTGCAACTATTGGTGCTGATGTTTGTCACTTGAATCTACACAAAACCTTCGCTATTCCACATGGTGGTGGTGGTCCAGGTGTTGGTCCAATTTGTGTTGCGCCACAATTAGTACCATTTTTACCAACCAATCCAATCATTCAAACAGGAGGAACAGCGGCGATTACAGCAATTTCGGCTGCACCGTGGGGTTCGGCTTTGGCTTGTTTGATTTCATATGGATATATTTGTATGTTAGGATCAGAAGGTTTGACCAATGCAACAAAATATGCAATTTTAAATGCCAATTACATCAAAGAAAGATTAAATGGTCATTATGATACTTTATATTCTGGAGAAATGGGTCGTGCAGCTCACGAAATGATTATTGAATGTCGACCGTTTAAGGAAAAAGGAATCGAAGTAACCGATATTGCCAAACGATTAATGGATTATGGTTTTCATGCGCCAACAGTTTCGTTTCCAGTTGCTGGAACCATGATGATTGAACCAACTGAGAGCGAAGATTTAGCAGAATTAGACCGTTTTTGTGATGCGATGATTTCAATCCGTAAAGAAATTGAAGCAGCAACAATGGAAGATAAAAATAACGTTTTGAAAAACGCTCCACATACATTAATGATGGTTACAACCGATAATTGGTTGTTTCCTTACACACGAGAACAAGCAGCTTTCCCATTAGACTATATTTCGGATAATAAATTCTGGCCAACTGTTCGTCGTGTTGATGAAGCCTATGGAGATAGAAACTTAAATTGTAGTTGTGCTCCTGTTGAAGCCTACATGGAATCTTAAAAAAATAGGTTAGAAAGTTTAAAAGGTTTAAAAGTTTAAAGTTGTTTTTATAACTTTAAACTTTTAAACCTTTTTTATTCACAAAAAATGAGCGACATACAAAGTCAAAGTGATTTGTATCTATTAGTAGATAAATTTTACAAAAAACTTCTCCAAGATAAAACCATAAGTTATATTTTTACTGATATAGTCAAAATAAAAATCGAAGAGCATTTACCAATTCTGGTTACTTTTTGGTCACAAATGATTCTTGGAACTGGAGGATATACCAATAACTTAACTGATATTCATCTCAAAGTTGACCAACTGGAACATTTGACACCGGAATTATTCGAAATTTGGATTTCTCATTTTAATAAATCAGTCGATGAAAATTTCATTGGAACTAATGCAACTGAAATAAAATCACAAGTTAAAAACCTTGCAATCATTCTTCAAATCAAAATTGCAAAACAAAATCAGTAAATTTTAAACAAAAAAATGTCTCAATTTCTTGAGACATTTCTAATATGTATTTATAAATACTAGTTGTATTTGTAAGCAATTCCTGTTTTGATTGCTTGAGAACCACCAATTGTGTTAGAATTTGCACCAACAGTAGTCTTGTCAGATGTCATAAAAATGAAAGGACAACCCAATGCTGCAGCAGCCATTTTTAATTTCTTTTCAGCTTTCTTGTCTCCAGTGTTTCCTGTTTGAAAATTGATTAAACCAGTTTTACCACGAACTTCACCAACTTTTTTCAAACCAGCGATGTATGATTTTTCTTCAAAAATAACTACTTTTTCCCAATCATCTTCTGTAGAAACTGTAATCTTTTCAGTTATTTCTTCAACACGTCCGCTTTTTCCATAAACGATTTTTTCGATTGCATATTTTCCGATAGAATTTTCTGCATCTTCTCCGTCATATTTGAAAACAACTGCATACTCTTCAACACGCAAAACCTTACCTTTAACAGTTTCTCCACTGTGTTTAGAAATAATGTCAACTTGAGCAAAAATAACTGATGTAGTTAACATCATAACAAATAACAAAATAATTTTCTTCATAATTTTTTCTTTAAGTTTTAAAAGTTAGCAAATGTATATAAAAAATCGTGCCAATTTGATTATTTTTCAAAATTAAGTATTCAAAAATTGCATTTAGCGCTAAAATCAATAAAAAAATATTCAAACAAAATACCAAATAACTGTCAATAAATTAAACAATATGTAATTTTACACCTAATAAATCTTTAATTTAATAAATATTTTAAATAATTAAAAAAAACAAATTGAAAGAAAAAAAAATTTAATATTTTTACAAAAAACACCAAATGAACATAAAAATAATAGGCATTGGGAGTTATATTCCTGAAATCACAATAAAAAATTCAGATTTCGAAAAACATCAATTTCTTAATGAGGATGGATCAGAATTTACCTATCCAAATTCTGTCGTTATAGATAAATTCAAAGACATAACCGGAATTTTAGAACGTCGTTATTCAGAACCTCAATACACGGCTTCAGATTTAGCCTTTTTTGCAGCAAAAAAAGCAATTGAAAATGCAAATGTCGACCCCGAAACATTAGATTATATTATACTAGCCCATAATTTTGGTGACGTAAAGCCAAATGCCATACAATCTGATATTCTACCAAGTCTAGCAACTCGAGTAAAACATAAACTACAAATCAAAAATCCAAAATGCGTAGCTTACGACATTCTATTTGGTTGTCCTGGCTGGATAGAAGGTGTTTTACAAGCCAATGCCTTCATAAAATCTGGAATGGCAAAACGCTGTTTAGTCATTGGAGCAGAAACACTTTCACGCGTAGTTGACCTTCATGATCGCGACAGTATGATTTATTCAGATGGTGCTGGAGCCACAATAATCGAAGCCACAAAAGACGAATCCGGAATGTTGGCTTATGAAAGTGCAACCTTTGCCTACGAAGAAGCCAATTTCCTTTTTTTCGGAAACTCATACAATCCAAAACTCGATGCAGATGTTCGTTACATCAAAATGCATGGACGAAAAATCTATGAATTTGCTTTGAGCCAAGTTCCACAAGCCATGAAAAGTTGTTTAGACAAAAGTGGCATTGACATCACAGAAGTAAAAAAAATACTCATCCATCAAGCCAACGAAAAAATGGACGAAGCCATCGTAAATAGATTCTACAAACTACATAATCAAAAAATGCCCGAAGGAATCATGCCCATGAGCATCCATAAACTCGGGAACAGTAGCGTAGCAACCATTCCAACCCTCTACGATTTATTACTCAACAACAAAATCGAAAACCAACACATTCAAAAAGGCGACATCCTCATCTTTGCATCCGTTGGAGCAGGAATGAACGTAAATGCTTTTGTATACAGACACTAATTTATATTTTTTCGAAGCCAATCCAACTGTTCACGACAAGTCCTCGCAAAAAAACGTGTTTTTCTAGCCCTCAAAAGAGCTTCTTGCAGTCGCTTTTTGAAGCCAACAAAAACTACCTTTTTTTACTGTGGGCTTTCTGTTTCCATTTGGGCTAAAAAAGTTGAAAAGTTTAAAGGTTTCAAAATTTAAAAGTTTAATTTTGTTTTTCAAAATTTTATAAATGTACGAAAAAACATTTCCAAACAAACGATTCAAACTCACACTGGAGTTTTTGCAAAAACACATCACAACTACAGAAACCATTTTAGATCTTGGCGTTGAAAATCCGTTTTCAAAAATCATGATCGAAAATGGATTTTTGGTTAAAAACACCACAGGCGAAGATTTAGACGAAAACCAACAATCTGTTCAATCCTCAACACAAACTGTTACAACTGCTTTTGAAATTTTTGAGCATTTATTGAATCCGTACACACTTTTAAAGGAAATAAAATCTGAAAAACTATTTATTTCAATTCCCATGCGGTTGTGGTTTTCGCCCGCCTATAGAAGTAAAACCGATTTATGGGACAGACATTACCACGAATTTGAAGATTGGCAACTTGACTGGCTTTTAGAAAAAACAGGTTGGAAAATCATTGATAGAAAACAATGGACCAATCCTGTAAAAAAATTTGGAATTCGCCCCTTTTTGAGACGATTTACAAACAGATACTATATTGTCTATGCAGAAAGAAAATGAAAATAAAGTTTCGTAAAAGCAATTAAATCATTTGATTAGTGAACTATTTTGAATTCAAAAAAACAAAAAAATAAAAAAGACGATTACATTAAAAAATAAAACGTACTTTTAGGCATTGTTAATATTAAATTTTATTGAAAAAAATATGGTTTTTGAAGTAACGCAATCTCTCGCAATAACAATGCACGGTTTTCAAAATATATTGAAAACAAGGTTTAATGTTGAATTTCTTGCACTGAATAAAGATGAAAACAAAAGAGTTTTCGGCATAAAAAAGAACAAATTTCCAAATATTCCTGCTTTCGACGACAGTTATTCAGAAATAATTGAGGAGTTAGATCTTTACATCTATCCGATAGAAATTGAAACCGATTTAGAAGGTAATTTCTTGGGAATACTCAATTACAGCAAATGGCTAAAGAATTGGGAGTTAAAAACGGAATCGATTCATCTCAAATTTGCAGATTCTGCAAATGCAACAAGTATTAGAAATCAATATCTTGAAACAATTAAAGATAAAGAAAAATTCATGCAAAGCAGGTTCAAAGAGCCTTTTTGGAATCTACTTTTCTTTAATCCACCGCTTGACAAAGCCAACAATGTCGATTTAGGAACTTCTTTAAACTGGAATTTAATGTCAATTGGACTTTTGAATTGTTTTGGAAGAACAGAATTAAAAAATACATCAACAGAAGAAGTTGTCATTTATTTTGAATCTAGACAAAAAATCTCAGATGAAATAATTGAAAAACTAAAAACTAAAACAAATCTAATCGATGTGAATTGGGAAGATTTAAAAGCCAATTTACAAGTTGGAGCAACGTTCAATACCTTTGAGAAAAAAGTTAAAAGTAAAAAAGCCCTTTTTGAATTGGTCATTGAAGGTGGATTTTCATACTCTGAAGAAACAGTTATTAATTTCAAAAAAACAGAAGTAGTAGCGCCAACTCAAGAATTATAATTACTTTTTTGATTACAGAAATTAAAATTGACGGAAACACCCATCAAATAAAATTTACAAACAAAAAGATAACCATTGTGTTATCTTTTTATTTGTAAATTTTTTTAGTTACTAAAATAGAATTCAAATTACAAAATCATCTTTTTTAAAAGCACTTTAAAATTTTGCAGTTTAGAACAAAACAAAATGAAATACCACATCATTATTCCTGCTTACAATGAAGAAACTTATATTGGTTTAACGTTGCAATCAATTATTTCACAGACTGTTTTGCCCTCAAAAGTAGTGGTAGTTAATGACAATTCCACAGACAAAACAGCTAATATCGTTTTAGATTTCGCAAAAGACTATTCATTTATACGACTAGTTAACAAAACATCAGAAGCCATACATTTGCCTGGAAGCAAAGTAATACAAGCATTTCAAAAAGGTTTTGAAACTATCAAAAACGATGATTTTGACATTATTGTGAAACTCGATGGAGATTTAATTCTGCCCCATAATTATTTTGAAACTATAATCAAACATTTCAAATCTAATGATGCAATTGGAATGGTGGGCGGATTTGCATACATCGAAAAAAACAATGATTGGATTCTGGAGAATTTAACAGATAAAGATCATATTCGTGGTGCATTCAAAGCCTATCGAAGGAAATGTTTCGAGGAAATTGGCGGGCTAAAACCAGCCATGGGTTGGGATACTGTTGATGAATTGTTGTGCAAATTCTATAACTGGAAAATCATTACAGATGAAACTTTGAAAGTAAAACATTTGAAACCAACAGGTGCAAACTACAATAAAACGGCTCGTTACAAACAAGGCGAGGCCTTTTATGCTTTGGGTTATGGATTTTTAATTACAGCCATTGCCTCTTTAAAATTGGCAATGCGGAAACAAAAACCACTCCTTTTTTTTGATTACATAAAAGGATTTTGGAAAGCAAAATCATCAAAAACCACCATGTTAGTTACTTTTGAACAAGCAAAATTCATTAGGAAATACAGGTGGGAAAAAATTAGATTAAAACTAAAAATATAAACCCAGATATTAAAAAATAACTGGGTTTAAAATTTTATTAATTTGTTTGTGTTCCAAATAATTTTTACTTTGCCTACCTAGTTGCAATAGGATAAAAATTACCATCAGGTCCAAATACATTACCGCCTTGATTAGGAGAATTATTGAGTGCATGCAAAATACCCACAACGTGTGGACACGCCATTGATGTTCCACTAATCGTATTATAACCGCCGTTTAACCAAGTGCTGTATACAGAACTTCCTGTAGTAATAAAGTCAACTGCACCTCTATCAAAATTTGAAAAAGATGAAAATGTTTGATTACAAGTCATAGAGGCTACCGTAAAAATATTAAAATTTTTAACACATGCAGGAGTATATTCTGTTGCATTTGCAGCAGAATTACCAGCAGCAATTGCAATTCTAGTTCCAGAATTCGCCAAATTTCTTAATGCTGTAGTATAAGGTGAACTTTCATTACAATTGGGACCAAAAAAACCTCCAAGACTCAAATTTACTACATCACCAGGTATATCATAGGCACCAACATGGTTAATTGCTGCAAGAACAGTAGAAACACTGGTCGTAAGTTGGCAACCAAATACTCTAACTGGCACCACTGATGCACCTGCAGAAACACCAACAACACCAATACCATTGTTTTTTGCTGCTGCAGTTCCTGCAATGTGTGTGCCATGCCCATTACAATCTTCAATTGAATTGTCAACATAAGTTTTCGCATACAACGGATTTGTTATTATATTTAAATCTGGATGATCTGTATCAACACCAGAATCAACAACCCATATCCAAAGATTTGGATTTGCTCCGTCAACGAAACCCCCAGCATTTAATATTCCGCAAGGCACAACTTGTGGCTGATTTTTATTAGTTATTACAGAATTCCCAGAGGACACCTCTTTATCATTTGGATCATTAACCATTTGATCAAAATAGACTGCTTTTACTTTCGGATTTTTAGAAATTTCCTTTAATTCATCTGATGTGATGTTTTTTAATGAAACTCCATTGAATTGAGTGGTGTAGTAATTTGATACTTTGGATTTATCAAATTTAGACTCCGCCAACATCAAATTTATTTGTTCTTTAGATTCATTTTCAATTGCTTTATATGAATTTGATTTCTCTAATCTAGATGTAAAGTTCCTTTCAGACATTTTACTTTCAGTTGTTGGCATTTCTGATTCTTTAAACATCACAATGTAACTTCCTGGAATTACATCACCCTTCAATTCCGCAGGTTGTACTAATGATTTAACAACCTCTTGTTCTGATTTTTCGTCTTGACAAGAGTTTAAAAAAACTACTAGCAAAAACGAGACCGATAAAATTTTGATAATTTTCATATTGTTGATTATTAATGGTTTATAATGAAATAACAACGTGTAAATTGCTAATTTATTATTTATAATCTGCATTAAAAAAATTATAAAAAAATAAAATTTTTAGTTTTACGCCACTAAGTTGCATTAACACTGGTCTCGACAAAAATTCAAAAAAAAGTTATAACAAATATTTAACATTTATTTGGTTTCGATTAAATTAAAAATAATTTTCTATTTGTACAAATTAGGTAATGTGGTCAAAAATAGTTTTTTATTTTGATGTAAAAATTGAGAAATTTAAAATTGAAATAAACTATTTAACTTTGAACAATAAAATCAAATTGAAAAATTGTAAAATAGATTTGGTGTTTTAAATGAATATTACTGCACTAACTCGCTAATGAATTCAAAAATTATTTTATGTAGTTGATTACAATTTTAATAAAGAAGTCGTTTAAACTTTTTCGGATTTAATGCAAAATAGTATTTTGCCCCGTATTTTAAGTTTCTGGAACTTCGTAGTGATGCCATGCAATTAAAAAAACTTAAAATCTGTAACAAAAACTTATATTTTTCGCTGAAATCAAAAAATTTAAACGGCATCAAATTAGGTTATTTTAACAAAAAACCCAAATATAAAAATATCTGGGTTTAAAATTGTTTGATAATTTAAAATTTAGAAATGAATTTAAAATTTTATCTCTATCTAACGGCTATTGGGTAACTTTGACCTCTTGAAGACACACTTCCGTTTGTTGCTGGAGTATTGTTTCTAGAGTGCATAATGCCCGCAACATGAGGACTTGCCATTGAGGTTCCACTAATAGTGTTGTAGCCCCCATTTAGCCAAGTACTGTAAACATCACTTCCTGTTGCAATAACATCAACCGCTGATCTGTTGTAATTAGAAAATGAAGAAAAAGATTTGCCACATGTCATTGATGCTACAGTAAAGATATTAGTCCCATTTGTACATGCAGGACTGAATGTTGTTGCGTCAGCAGCGTCATTACCCGCCGCAAGTGCCACTCTTGTTCCTGAATTACCAAGACCTCGTAATGCAGTTGAATATGGTGAATTTGCATCGCAGTTAGCGCCAAAAAATCCACCAAGACTCATGTTTACAACGTCTCCAGGTTTATCATTGGCTCCAATATGATTTATAGCCGCTAGTATGTTTGAAGAACTTGCACCACCTGTACAACCGAAAACTCGTACTGGAACAACTGCTGCACCCGCAGATACTCCAACAACTCCTATACCATTGTTTTTTGCAGCTGCAGTACCTGCAACATGTGTTCCGTGTCCATTACAATCTTCAACAGAAGTTCCAATATATGATTTTGCATATCTTGAATCTACAATTACATTCAAGTCAGGGTGTGTTGTGTTTACACCTGTATCAATAATCCAAATCCAAGCGGCTGATGCAGCGCCATTTCCAAAACCACCAGCATTTGTGATTCCACAAGGTGTAACTTGACCTGCTGCTTTGTTAACAAATGGATTTTGAGATTCAATAACACTATCAATTGGGTTTGGTATTAATTGATCGAAATAAATTGCTTTAACATTTGGATTTCTTGAAATCATTTTTAATTCTTCAACAGATATATTTGTTAAAGAAACACCCGCAAATTGAGTTGTGAAGTAATTAGAAACTTTCGACAAGTCTAAATTTGATTTTGATAACATTTCATCAATTTTTACTTTAGATTCTCTTTGTTTGCTTTCGTAAGCAATTGATTTTTCAAGTCTTGTTGAAAACTGAATTTTTGATAACTCTTGATCAGTTGTACTCATTTTTGATTCCTTGAACATTACGATGTAGTTACCTGGGATTCTCTCACCCTGTAGTTCCGCGGTTTGAACAATAGAATCCACAATACTCTGATCTGTTTTCTCGTCTTGACAAGAGTTTAAAGTTAAAGTTGCTAACGATAAAATCGTTAAAATTTTTGTAATTTTCATTTTTTATGGTTTATAAAGTTAATAAACCCAAACCTATTAAAATTATATTAATTTCAAAAATTAATTCTGTTACGAAACTAAAAATAAATTCCTTAAAAAAGCATTTTATCGCAATTATGTTGCGTTAAAGAAGGTTAATTGAATTTTTATTTGTAAATATTTAACATTTATTTTGTAAATATAATACTATAATAATAAAAAAGGGTTGATTATTTTTTTTAAAATTTCAAAATTTGTGTAAATACTGTTTTAATAAATTGTTCTTTTTATTAGAATAAAAAATTATTCAAGTTGGTAAGATAAAATCTTTATTGAATTTATGTTTTGATAATAGTTGAAATTTGACAACTTCTTTTTACTTTAGCCAATATTTATAAAACATGATGTTAATTCGGTATTTATCACAAATTGGGAAATATTTTCTGATGCTTAGGGAAATTTTCAAGAAACCAACTAAATGGTCTGTCATGCGTACTCTGATTTTCAAGGAAATCGATGATCTTGTGATTGGATCTCTTGGAATTGTTGCTTTTATTTCTTTTTTTGTGGGTGGTGTTGTTGCAATTCAAACGGCATTGAATTTAACTAATCCTTTAATTCCAAAATATTTAATTGGTTTTGCCACACGTCAATCTGTGATTCTTGAATTTGCTCCTACATTTATTTCGATAATCATGGCAGGTAAAATGGGTTCTTTTATTACATCGAGTATTGGAACCATGAGAGTTACTGAACAAATTGATGCTCTTGAAGTAATGGGTGTTAACTCTTTGAACTATTTGGTTTTTCCTAAACTAATTGCACTCCTACTCTACCCTTTTTTGATTGGTATTGCTATGTTTCTTGGAATTGCAGGCGGATTTATCGCCAGTGTTTATGGCGGTTTTGGTAGTAATATTGATTTTATAAATGGTTTACAACGCGAATTTATTCCGTTTCACATTGCCTATGCTTTTATTAAAACGTTCATTTTTGCATTGCTTTTAGCGACTGTTCCCTCGTTTCATGGTTATTATATGAAAGGTGGCGCACTTGAGGTTGGTAAAGCAAGTACCGTTTCGTTTGTTTGGACTGCGGTTTTGATTATTTTAGTAAATTATATTCTAACGCAACTCCTTTTGACCTAATGATTGAAGTAAAAAACATAGAGAAATCGTTTAATGGTAGTAAAGTTCTCAAAGGAGTTTCTACTGTTTTTGAAACCGGAAAAACGAATTTAATTATTGGGCAATCTGGTTCTGGAAAAACGGTTATGCTAAAATCTTTACTCGGAATTCATTCGCCAGACGAAGGCACTATTTCGTTTGATGGTAGAATTTATTCGGAATTATCAGCAGAGGATAAACGAGAACTTCGAACAGAAATTGGTATGGTTTTTCAAGGCAGTGCTTTGTTTGATTCGATGACTGTGTCTGAAAACGTGGGTTTTCCGTTGAAAATGTTTACTAATAATTCGGGTTCTGAAATTCAAGATCGGGTTGATTTTGTTTTGAAAAGAGTGAATTTAGTTGATGCGCATCACAAATTGCCTTCGGAAATTTCTGGGGGAATGCAAAAGCGTGTTGCCATTGCAAGAGCGATTGTCAACAATCCAAAATATTTGTTTTGCGATGAACCAAACTCGGGTTTAGATCCAAATACTTCTATTTTGATTGATAACCTCATCATGGAAATTACAGAAGAATATAATATCACTACGGTTATCAATACTCATGATATGAATTCTGTGATGGAAATTGGCGAAAATATTTTATTCTTGAAAAATGGTTTAAAGGCATGGCAAGGTTCGAAAGAAGAAATTTTTAGAACCGATAATCAAGCCGTCGTTGATTTTGTGTATTCATCGAATTTGTTCAAAAAAGTTCGCGAAGCGTATTTGAAGGAATAAAACAAACTAAAAGTTTGTCTTCTTGCATTTAGTGTTTCAAATCTTTGAGTTGTTTTATGCTATAAAAAAGTACCACCATACCAAAAATTTCAAAAAAGGCTAGTATGGAATATTTACCTCCCAGGTTGTAGACTATTCTCAAAAATCTATTCATTTGAATTACTTTTTTTGTTTCTTCGAGATGTTTGATGTCAAAATAGAAATAAAAACCAAAAACAACAAGTGCAAGCCCAAGAATGATTAGGGCGATTTCTGTTTGATACTCTAAATATTTTTGTAATTTTTCCATGTGTTTCTTTTTTTAGTTTGTTCTAACACTAACAAATTTATTGATAATACAATTTAGACAATTTTCTGATTTTAACTTCTAAAAAAATGATAAAATAATTGTGATTTTTTTCATTGAAAAATTAGTAACTAATTGATTTGAATGTGGTTTTATATTAACAGTGTATTTGACATATTAAAAAAACATTCGATGTCTACCAAAAATTTAATAAATTTTCATGAAATTCAACTATTTACTTTTTTGCATATAGTTTATTACAAAATTTCTAGATATAATATCTTGAGAAGTTATCTTTGATAATGATTTATTGTTAAAATATATGTTTAGTCCATTTTTCATGAATATTACATCTTCATCATCATCAAAATAAATTTCTTCAATATCAGTACTTAAATAATTTGTAAAATTTTTAAAAGTAAGTATCTCATTTAAATAATTGTCGTCGGTCTTATCATTAGAAATTTCTACTTGTTCAACTTTAATTTTTTTATCTTCATTACTGTAAATAAAAGAAATTTTATAACCCTTTTTATAAAAATAGTACATAACAAAATCATCCCCAAAAAAATCATCGCAATTATTTATTACAAAATCGGTTACATTACTTTTTACATCTGAAAGTAATGTTCCTTTCTTTAAAAAAGATTTTATGTTTGATATAGCCATTTAATTTTTATTTACTAGCATTAGTCTTGTGGCTATAATAAAAAATTAATCCTAAAATTCAATGTTTTTACCTGAATAATAGCCACCAATCATATCAAGAACATCAAATAATATGTTTGAAAAGTCATCTTCTCTAATTTTATCGTACTCCATTTGCTTTAAATGAAATATACTGTAAATTTCATTTTTATTTAAACCATTATTTTTTAATTCGTAAACATAGTTTATTAAATCAGATTCTTGATTGTTTGTTTCAAAAATTTCGTCTATTCTATCTTTTTTCATATTACTTTTTACAAGTTTTCGATAGATTGGAATTCCTAGAAAAAAGTGGGCAAATTTTCATAACCTCAATGCTACATTAATTAGTTTTTGATACCCTAAGATAATTAAATTGTTCCATTGTTTCTAGTTTTTTTCTTAGTCAAATTAACAATCTTATTCATTGTCAAACAATGTATTGGCTAATTCTGATAATTCTATTCCGTAATCCTCAAATTGTTCCTGTTCTTCCTCTGAATAATTTAAATTAGGAACAAAAAAATAACTGCTAATATCAATAAAAGCAAGAGCAATTTTTTTTGGTATTAGATCCTTATCTTTATAATAATCTATAAGAAAGAGAATGCTATTTTTTAATTTTTCATATTCTTCTTTGTCAACACCGCCCATGTTTCTAATAGAAACTGGTATAGAATTTTCTCCTAATAAAGTTTCAAACACGATTTCAATTTCATCTTCTAAACTCATGATTTATGGCATATTTTTTAGTTTACAATTTTGTATTATTTAAATTTATCAAACAATCTAATTGCTTTTTCAGTAAGAATAGTAAATTGACTTTCTGCCTTTTAAATTTTTGAGTCCAACATAAAAGTCATAATCGGTTTCCCAAACCATTTCGTATTCTTGCTCATGTACTTTCCAGTCTTACTTGAATACTATCTAAATCTGTTATAGAATCATTTATACGGGCACAGAATAAAATTCTGCGCTATCGAACCGCTGACATATCTAAACCGTCTGAGTTTATGAAAAAATAAACAAACATTTAGAATACATTGCTTACTATTTAAACAAATCTGGGAATCTTTTTTTCATATCTTCATTAAAAGCTTCATCATCAGCGTTTGTAATATTGGGTTGGTTGATTGCTGTTTTGGAAGTTTCTTCATCTTCGTTTGAAGTTTCTTCATTTTGAACTTCTTCAGTTTGTAGAGTAACAACTTTTTTAAGTGGATAGTTGTCCATTAAAAAGCGAAGCTTATCCAAAACTTTATTATCATTTAATTCAGTTATCCAGTTGATTATAGCAATTTTGTCTTCTAATATTTTTGATGTTGTGTTCATTTTTTTTATAGTTTGTTGTTAATTTACTCTTTTTTCTTAAACCTGTGGGTGTCGTGTCCTAAAATAAGTTTCCACAAAAGTGTAAAACTATTCCAGTGCAAGATACTCTATTACAGGCACACAATAAAATTTTGCACTATCAAAACGCTAATATATCTAAATTACTACCTGACAATCTGATAGGATCTTGGCTTAAATACGTTCCTGTCTCACTTGAATAGTATCTAAATCTATTATAGTAAAGTCCAATTTCTTCATCTTCATATTGCCCTAATTATCTAAAAGGTATAAACTGTTTGTCGCCTTTTAAATTCCGCAAGCCTCCAAAAATATCATAATCGGTTTCCCAAACCAAATCGCCTTTTTCACTGTAGGCTTGAATTGGACAATTAATATAATCCGAAATTATGGGATATTTCTCAAATCATTTATTATTTTGGCAAATAAAAATTATACAGGTCAATAATTTCAAAGAACTTATTTAATCAAGAAAAGATGTAAATAGAATTAAAAAATTATTCCCATCTACTAGTGTTAAGATTATCTTGAAAATAATTTAATTGAATTTCACTAATTTTTTTGTTTTCGTATAAATCGTTAAAAATAGTTTCATATTTTTCAATATCATCAGCACTTCCAATATAACTTGATACTATCTTAACAGATTTCAGAAATAATTCTTCTTTATGAATCAATACCAATTTATTATCATTTATGATTTCTATAACTAGGTTTACTAAATTTTCTAATAATATGTCATATTTTAAAATTGATTTTTTGGCTTCTTCAATGGTATCATAGGAGTTATTATCTAAAATTGCTAACTCTTCCTCTATTTTTATTATTTTTTTTATGTAAAGACTCATGTTATTAATTTTTACAATCATATTTTTTTACCATCAGGATTATTCTTCAAATAAATACGCTTCCTCTTTTAACTTATCTCTTTTTGAAAGATTAATTAAAAGATTAATTGAATTTTCAACTTTTTTAAGAACATCACAAAGTTCATTACATTCATCCAAAGACAAGTTTATGACTGTTTCATCATCATTAGTTATAATTTTATTGATAATTTGTTTTCCTAAACTTATCCTTATATTGACTGCATTAGTTCCTATTTCTGATTTACCATCGACTATTCCGAACTGACTTTTATTATCTGGATTATGTAAAAGATAAGCACCTGTATAAATATATTTTCCCATGATTCTATTTTTTCATTTAATTATGGTTTCTCCCCTAATTCAAGAGGAATTCCTATAAAAAAGTGGACAAATTTTCATAACCCCAAGATACCATTTTTAAATTATTGTTAATTAGTTTTTGATACACTAAAATAGTCAAATTATTTGTGTCCTCAGTTTGTTAAAAAAATTTGGATTTATTTAATCAAGATTATATTCTCCTATGTATAATAATTCATTATATCTTTTATTAATCGAAGGCGATTCTATCTCTCCAGAATACCAATATACAGAATTAACAAACTCAATATCTAATTCCTTGCAAATACTCAGTACTTCATCAATGTCATCTGGACTTACAGGGACATTTTCTAAAATTTCACTAATTGTCATTTTTTGGTCAAACTTCAAGTAACCTATAAAGTCTTCATCATACCATTTTATACCTATATCCTTGCAGAAACCGCAGACTTTTCTATCATCAATGTTTTCTGAATAATCCAATTTAAAATATTCGTCAAACTGACTTTGATTTTTGTTTGTATCACCAAGCCACAAAAAAATCCTATCTAAATAATCCATAATTTCTAATAATTTAATTATACTTCAAAAAATAGCAACATATGAATTGTATACTTTTAGCGAAACTTTGACTGATTAATTATGAAATAATTGTACCATTCACAATGAATTATTGCGCTTAATATTTAGGTAAATTGAACAAATATTTATCATCTTCTCTCGGATCTTTGTAACCAATAAACTCTTCTACTTTTTTAAACTCAAATAAATACCCATAATTTGCCTCAGGATATTCAAGAGGTGTTTTTCTTTTATATCC
>JANPDC010000014.1:0-2190 GCA_031431275.1 Bacteroidota bacterium | reverse complement strand
CTGACGCTGTAAAAATAGCGCAACGATTAACAGAAAAAGGAGACGCCGTTTTATTATCTCCAGCTTGCGCCAGTTTCGATTTGTTCGAAAACTACGAAGACAGAGGCAGGCAATTTAAAAAAGCAGTGCAGAATTTATAATTTTAGATTGCAGATTTTAGACTTTAGATTTGAAGAGTAGTAATGAGAAATTCTTTTTATGACGACTAATGAACTTAAATTAAGGACAAAGAATTTTTCTTTGATGATAATAGATTTGGTAGAAAGATTGCCGAATTCAATTTCAGTTAGAGTTGTTGCTAATCAAATCGTTAAAAGTGGAACTTCTGTTGGAGCTAATTATAGAGCAGTTTGTCGAGCAAGAAGTGATAGAGAATTTGTTGCTAAAATGAATATAGTCTTAGAAGAAGCCGATGAAACTTTATTTTGGATAGAAATAATTATGGCAAAACAATGGGTTAGTAATCCAGAATTAGAGGTTATTTGGAAAGAAGGAAATGAGTTAACAGCCATATTTGTTAGTTCTTTAAAAACAGTGAATAATAAAATTAGCACACAAAATAAATCATAAATTCTAATATCACAAGAATCTAAAATCTAAACTCAGAAATCTAAAATAATCAAATGAAAGAACTAATAAACAACTTAAAAGGAGACAAAGGAATATGGTCATTCGTGGCTTTATTAGCCTTGTTTTCCTTTATGCCTGTTTTTAGCGCGAGTAGTAATCTGGCTTATATGAACCATGGCACAGGAAATACAATTAGTTATTTGTTGAAACATTTGGCACATGTTTTCATTGGTTTTATTATTATTTATTGGGTTCATAAAGTTCCGTATCATTATTTTAGAACAATTTCTAAAGTAGGATTGCCAGTAGTTTGGATATTATTAGCCTATACATTAATCAAAGGAACGGTAATTTCTGGAGCCAATGCAAGCCGATGGATTCAAGTTCCGTTTATAGGAATTACGTTTCAAACATCAACATTGGCATTTATTATTTTGATGATTTTTGTCGCTCGTTATTTATCTAAAAAACGAGAAACACCAATCACTTTTCAGGCATCACTTTGGGAACTTTGGACACCAGTTTTTATAACGTTGATGTTTATTTTGCCAGCGAATTTTTCGACAACAGCTTTGATTTTTTCAATGGTTTTAATGCTAACATATATAGGTAAATATCCACTAAAATACATTGCGATTATAGTAGGAACAGGATTGATAATATTAACCATGTTTGTGTTGATAGCCAAAGCTTTTCCTGATGCTTTCCCAAATCGTGTTGATACTTGGATTTCTAGAATAGATAATTTTACAAGCAACAAACCCGGAGAAGACGATTATCAAATCGAAAAAGCCAAAATAGCAATTGCTTCAGGCGGTGTTTATGGTTTAGGTCCTGGAAAAAGTGTCCAAAAAAACTTCCTACCACAATCCTCATCCGATTTTATTTATGCCATTATCGTAGAAGAATACGGACTTCTTGGCGGAATTGGAGTTTTAGTAATGTACCTGTTGCTCTTCTTTAGATTCATAATAGCAGCGCATAAAGCCAATACATTATTCGGAAAACTAGTCGTTGTAGGTTTGGGTTTTCCAATTGTTTTTCAAGCCATGATTAATATGGCAGTTGCGGTCGAATTATTACCAGTAACCGGACAAACGTTACCCTTAATTAGTAGCGGAGGAAGTTCTATTTGGATGACTTGTATCGCATTGGGAATTATTATCAATGTAACCAAAAAAGAAGAAGAAATTGCCGAAGAAATAAAAGATGCTGCAAGAAGAGATGCCGCTCTCAAGAAAATAATTGATAAACAATTACTCGAAGAGGAAGAGGAATCAGAAGAATTAGTTCCAGAATATTTAGACGAAAAAAATTATTCTATAAAAGAAGCGAATATAAATCCGATGAAAGCTGTTTTGAATAAGTAGTCAGCTAGTAGCTTTCAGTTTACAAAACACAATTTAGAAAATGACAAAATACAAATTCATATTAAGTGGAGGAGGAACAGGAGGACATATCTATCCTGCGGTTGCTATTGCCAATGAATTAAAATTGCGTTTTCCAGAAGCAGATTTCCTTTTCGTTGGTGCCAAAGACAAAATGGAAATGCAAAAAGTGCCACAAGCAGGTTACAAAATCAAAGGATTATGGATTGCAGGGTTGCAGCGAAAATTAACC
>JANPDC010000013.1:0-1827 GCA_031431275.1 Bacteroidota bacterium | reverse complement strand
TTTAAGTTATGCAGCACAAAGACGGTCAACGGGAGATTACGAAATTTATAACCGAATAGACCAAGAAACAGCCGAAGATTTGCTAAGCACCGCACATATTTTTAATGCAGGATTAAAAGCATATTTGACTGAAAAAGGGTTTTTAAGCTAAAATTCAACAACCTAAAAAATGGAAATACACAAGGGAGATAACGTAAATAGAGATAAAATTAAGGAGCAAATCAATACAGCTACCTATATTATAATATGAGTGCCATTTTATAGCCTATTAATTATCTCAGCAGGCATATATTTGGCAATCATATTAGAATAAAAATTGTTACAGTCATTTATGCCTAAGTATTTAATAATATTTTTAGCATTAAATTGTGCATTGTAGATTATTTTTAGGTCTAAAATGCTTGCTCGGCGTGCCGAACCATTTGGATTTTTAGTTTCTACTCGATATCTGTCTAAAATAATCTTGCTGACCATACACATTGTAAAGCTTAAATTGACAAAATTAGTCAAATTCTGTTCTTTATAATTTTTAAAATCCGCCAACCCAAAATGTTGTTTAGCGTCACGAAAATGAAATTCGATTTGGAAACGCAAAGAATAGTATTCCAAAAGAGTTTCATAATTTATTATCAAATCATTCGAAAACCATACATTTGTACTTATTTTACCTTTTTCGTTAATTATTATCAACACCACTACATTCAATTTAACACCAATTAAAGATTTGTTTAATGCTTCAAATTGATAATATTTGTGCGTATTACCATTTTTTTGTTCCATTTTCTTTAAATATTTCTTGTCTATATTTTGTAAATCTATCTTTTTTCCATATAATTTTGGTCTGCCACGTTTGCCAATTTCTGCTTGTACAGGCTCGTAAAGTGCTGCTACAGATTTCAACTTAGAAATCAAAAAACAGTCATTAGCAAGAGCTATTTGCAAGTAATATAAGCTGCCATAAGCACAATCAGCTACCAAATGAGTAATTTTAATCCCTAAAATAGTGTTCTTTAATAATATCAAGCTATTTATAAATAACACTTTAAATACACAAAAACTGGTTGTTAAATTTTCAATTTCTGGTTTTACTAAACTTTTTTCATTTATAATTCCTTTCTTGGGTCTGCCTTTGGGCAAATTTTCTCCCAACTTTGTTCTTTCTTTGCCTTGCTTGGTTTTTTCTTTTTTATCAGCTATTCTTTGTTTATCTGATGCACTATAAACTACTTGTAATATATTGAGTAAATAAGAACTTTTTGTGCTAATATTTATCAAAGACAAAGCAAAAAAACATACACCTTTGATAGTTTTTTGTTGGCAAGAACTATAAAATCTATCAATACCATAGCTTGCAGCACCGCTTTTTCCCTCTACTACCTCATCGACAGCAACGATATAATGGGCATTTTTATCATAAATAAAGGTTTTAAACAACAAAATACGCATCTCCAGCCACTTATGTTGGGCTGCCAAAAAACGGAAAATCTGACGCAAACTATATTTACAATACCGAGAAAGTCCACGAGTGGTAGTTTCATACCGAATACATAAAAAACTTTGCAATAATGCCAAAAATATCCTTAAATTTGCACTTGTCATAGTGCCTTGCAAACATTTTGTGAACTCTGTGATAGGAAGCATAATTTTTCTTGTTTTAGTCCAAAACCAAAACTAATAAAAATTATGTTTCTTTGTTTTTTATTTTAAAAATGTCACTCATATTGATACTTAGTTACAAATATTAACAACGATGAAAAGAACAAAAATCTCTGACATCTTAAAGTCAGGCACAATAGATACAACCGTAAATGTAAAAGGTTGGGTACG
>JANPDC010000012.1:0-7758 GCA_031431275.1 Bacteroidota bacterium | reverse complement strand
CAAAACCAACCTATGAGTTTACTTCGTCAGTTCGCTTCGCTCATATAACTAAAACCACAAACGATCCTCAAAGAGGGAACAGACGAAGTAATTGCGCCAAATCGATATTGTCGAACAGCCATAAAACGAAATTGTTTTAGTATTATTTTTTATTCTTATCGTCGGTAATTTTTTTCACTGCATCCGTCGTCATTACAAAAAGCGTGTTTGTCTCACAATTCCAAATTGAAAGATATTTCTTTGAAATTACATTATGTGCTTTCCATTTTGCGAATTTTCCGTAAAGCATTGTCGTGCATATATCTGTTGCTGTTATAAAATCTCCCGTTTCTGTTAAATGGCTATGAATAAAGGTTGATCCATTACTTTCATCTTTATTATCGTAATTTATTTTTATTATGTTTTTATGTAATTGCTTTCTATTTTTTAAATTATTATTTTTATCAAATGTCAATAAATAGTCATTACCAAATATAACAACTCCACTTTCTTTTGGTCCAGTTAAAACATAAACTTTTTTTTCTCCATTTGAAACTATTGGGATTAAATTTAAATTAGTCTTTTCATATTTTTTAAATATTGTATCTGAATTAATTATTTTCAATGCATTTCTTCTGATTTCAAATAAAACAGTTTCATTTTCACTAAAATCTCTTTCATTAAGTTCAGTTTTTGCACTTTTAACATTAAAAGTATCATCAAAAGTTATTGATCCAATGACTTTTGGTTTTTCCTCTTTTGAGAAAAATATACATTTTGATATTTCATTCTCTGAGTATGAAAAATAACCACCAATTTTTTCTGTTTCCTTAAATTTTTCTATAAAAATATCCGTTCCATACCAAGAGGCCATTTCTGATTTATATAATTTTTTTCCCTCTTCAACAATTGGTTGAGTACGTTTTTCAACCTTTGATTGTCCAAATGCATTTATTCCGAATATTATTATTGCAATTAAATTTATTATTTTTTTCATTTTAGTTTCTTTTTTATGGGATTCTTAAAATGGTTTTCGACAAAGTCCCGTGGCTTGGCGTTAGTTGGGGATTTGGTTAGCCAAATGTATCGATTGGAAAATGAATCATTTTTTGTTTGATTTTTAACACAGTTCTTTGTTAGTGGCTGGCATTATTTTTTAATAAATTTTATTAATTCAATATTATATTTTGATAAATTATCTAAATATTTTTCATTTAATCTTCTTTCTAAATCAGATATTTTTGGCAAAATGATTGTAATATAATGTCTGTCGAATTCAGAATTTTCTTTAAATATATTGTAACCAGTTCTTTTTAAATCTTCAATAAAAATATTTATATCATTTTCTAAACCTTTCAAAACAACTTCAAAAAAAACATAATCACTATCATTTAAACTTTTAAATTTATAATTTTTTACTTCTTCGATAACTTCATTTTTTACTTTACTATTTAAATATTTATTTGAAAATTCTAAAAATTGAAATGGTTTATAAAAATGACAATTTTTTTTTGTTTCTATATTAAATTCTTTAAGAAGTTCTGGTCTTGGTGAAATTGTTTTTCCTTGATGGTCTAACCACCAATCTTCTTTTCTATCATCGGAAATAAAAATCACATCTATGGAATCTGCTTTTGCTTTATTAATTATTTCTTTCCAGATAATTAAATCTCCAAATTTATCATTACCAGGTTTTAAATTATCTTTAAAACCAGGAGGAATATTTTCTTTATATCTCCTTTCGCCTTCATTATATATAGATTTAAGTTCTTCCTGACTTGGTTGATTTCCAACTTTATTTTCAAATAATTTATTTATTCTTTCAAGTAAAATATCTTTTACTAATGCATTATCAAAATGTTCTTTTTTTAAATCAACTTCTTTTTTAATATTTTCTCTTATTGTATTTAATTTTAATAACAAATTTGAAGAGAAAAACGGATTTCTATTTTTATCTTCAACTGTATTTATTATTTCATTCATCTTTTTTTCAAATTCTTCAAAACTTTTTTTTTGATCGCTTATTACAATCAGTCGTTTTTTATAGAACTCTAATCCAACTTGATATGGAATCCAAAATTTTTTCAAAGCTTCAATAGTTTCAATAAGTTTTAGCGATGTTTCATCTGAATATCGATAAAGATTGAGCAGAATATTTGTATCAAAAATAAAAATTGAATTTTCCCATAATCCTTTTATTTCTTCTGTTGATAAAGCATTATATTCTTTAAAGATATTTTTCATATTAGTTGTATTTTTCCCAGAATTTTTTTATAGATTCACTAAATGCTTCTTTACTACTTATGTCGTTCATAGATTGAAATAAGTTTTTTAAATCATTTCTAATCTCATTTTTATGGATATTTATTGATGCAATTGAAATTTTAAATAGAAAATGCCATAGAGCATAAAAACTTTGTTGTGTTCTTCTACCAGTATTGGAAATATTAAGAATCTGCTCTAAATTTGAATTTAAAGAATCTGTATTTCCTACTTCATCTTCAACAATTTTTTTTATTTTAGTTATGAAAGAAACATCAAAATCATTGCAAGCAGAAATAATTAAATCTTTATTTAAAGCAGATTCAAGAATTTTTGTTATTTCAGTTTTTGATTTTATTCTAAAATTTATTTTGTCTCCAATTTTATAGTATTCTAATGGCTCTAAATTATTTTTGTTTGATTCATATTGAAGATATATCAAAGCAGTATAGATATTTTCATTTTCCATACGAGAATTATTCTTTCTAAAATAAAACCAATCATTATTTATTTTTAAAATATTCTTGACGGCAGAAATAATTTCTTTATCAATATAAGAATTCCACATTTCAAATGTGTTTTCTTTTATTGGGTATGGTTTACTATTAAGTCTTAAAAATAAGTCTATTGGTTCAAAATCATTATTGTATCTGTGATTTATTTCAATAATCCATAAATCAAAATTATTTATTTTTTTTACAAGTTCAGCTGGCAGTTTTTCTACATTTAATCCATCTAAAGTTTTTAAAATACCATTTTTAAGACTTAAAGGGTAACCGTTTTTTATTGATTCTTGAGGTTTATTATTTTCGTCAGTATATTTTTTTTTCAAAAAACCTAAAATTGAAAGTAATCTCTGTTGTCCGTCTAATACTTCTGAAACCCCGTCTTCTCTTTTATAAACAAATATTGGAGGTAATTTAATACCTAGTAGAATACTTTCTATAATTGCCGATGATTTATTTCTATTAATAACTTCATTTCTTTGATATGGAGGACGAATAAGAAATCTTTGTTTTTCCATTTGTCTACAGATATCAACAATTGTTATTGATGATGGTTCTGGTTTATTAATCCTTAAATCATCAAAACTTGTTTCTTTGTTCTTTTGAGTTTTTACTTCAAAAGGTTTTTTGTTTTCATCTTTAAATTTTTGTGAAGTTTGAATATAATTTTCAAATGTAAAATTTAATAGTTTTTCAAAATATTTAGCAGTTATAGTATATCTATTTTGAATTTCTTTTGAAAATGAACTTCTATCCATTTCATAAGCTGACTTGTTATTATTTACATATTTAGTTAATTTATCAATAAACTCCTTGTCAATAGTTTTAAAATCTAATTCAAGTGATTCCGTTTCAATAATTGAAAAAGCCCAAAATAAACACTCTGAAACTAAGCGATTATAGAAATAGCCATTCTTTGAGAAATTGGTTTTAATCCTTTTTAAAATATTTATTTTTTGAATAAATTTGGAAAATACTTCTTCGATATTATTTTCATCTATTTGATTAGAAAGAATTTCATAATATTGAGAAATAACGTTGTCTTTTTTTATTACATAGTATTTAATAGGAATTTGATGCTGTACTAATAATTGTCTTATTTTTTTTAATAGAACTTGAATATTACTTTTTTCAAAGTAAAATAATTCTGAAACTTCTTCAAATAGCACTTTGTCAATTGTAAGTTTATCTTGAATAAAAGTATTTAAATCGTCTTCGAAGTAATATGCCTTATCAATTTCAGTTGGTTTTAAAGGAGTTATTCCTGAATTATACCTTTTAAATATTTCTTTTTTAACTTTGTCTTCTAATTCTTCTGTTGAAGCTTGTTTAGTATGAAAACTAAATTCAATGATTCGTAATTTTGTATCCCAAAATACATCTTTAAGGTCTTCTAAATCCTTAAATGATTTACCGCCAATATTGATATCTTCAAGTTTATGTAAACCAGAATTTTTTAATTTAAAATCATTGTTTAAAAAACGAAGTATAGTTTGATATCTTTGTCTGCCATCAATTATTTCTATATTATCACCATTTCTAAAATAAATTATTGGAGGAATCTCTGTTCCTAACAGAATACTTTCGATAAAATAAGTAGCTTTTTCATCATCCCAAACATAATTTCTTTGATAATCTGGATCATATTTTGTGTTTTTCAATGTCTCATCATTATTAAATAATGTTTCTATTGAAACTACCTTTGGTTCAATTTTTATTAAATCTTCAAATATTTTGTTTAGTTCCATAATTGTTTTTTTTATCAGGTCGGATATGCTTGCCATTAACGTCTCGTGGTTTGGCGTCAGTTGAGGATTTGGCTAGCCAAATGTATATTTAAGACCGAACTTTCAAGTACAAAACCAACTTTATAGTTTGCCTAAAACCCCAATTGCGCCAAACTGCTGTTAACTGATGTTAACTGATGTTGCTATTTTTCTCAAGTTAATTTTCAACTAAATTACGATAGTCATATTTTTTATAATAATCAATATTTTCTTTTTTTAATTCTATTAACTCGTTTTTCACCTCTACTCTATACCATTGTTCTGGTTTGGTGTGAGAAAATGTACTAAGTTTCATTACTAATTTAGCGTTTAGTTTTCTTTCTCCTGAAAGATACTTATGTAAATTACTATCACGCATTTCAAAGTAATTAGCCAATTCCTTCTTTGTTAAATTAAGTACTTTTAGGTATAGTTTAACAAAATCTAAAACTTTTAAAACTTCTGTATCATTTCTTTCACTCATTATGTAATCTTCCAATCGATATCGTATTGAAAGTAATTGGTTTGCAATAATTTCTTCTTTAGATTGTGTAGCCAAATGAGCAAAAATTGCATTTTTAACATCACTTCTTTTTTTATCGTTCCAAATATCTACAACTTGAATTTCAATAGTTTTCATAATTATTAATTTAAAAATTCGTCTATTAATTTTTTACTTCCTTCAGGAATGATTAACATTCCTGTTTCATTTATTTTTTTGGCATTGTACTTGTTTGAATATAAAGTCATTAATTTTATTTTATCTTCTTCATTTTCTTCTAACACATCAAATGCTAAATAACCCTCAAAATGATTTTTACCGTGAATAAAACTTAATCTGCAAGCAAATGCTATTAAACAACCAGCAACATTATCATACTCTTTTACTTCTCCCTTATTGTGTGGAGCAATTTCAATAAATGCCATATAAGGTTCTATTTTATCTTTCATTTCAAAAGTTAAACATCCCTCAATTCTTTCCGCAGTTTCTTCAGAAACTAATACATATGTATTAAATATTTTCTTTTTTGAATGCTTATAAAAATCAAATCTCCAACCGTCGTTGAATGATGGAAGTTTCAATTCTAATAGTTTAGAATCGGTTATTTTAGCATCTACTAAAACATCTCCTTCTACCTTTCTAATTTTTACATTCATTTTTTTAACTTAAAAATTCTCTAAACAAAAGTAAACAAAAAAATTATACAATATGTATAATTTTTTAAATAATTTTTATGTACGTTTCATGTCTCTCGGCAATATCAGTTAAGTCCAAATAGATGAAGTTATATTTTTAACTATTAGATTTTCAATTAATTAAAATTAACTGTCTAAAAAAACGCAACGCGTTTTATTTTTGTAATCGTTCACAAAAGACATTTACAATACTTTTATAACTCAAAAATTTAATGTTTTTAAATATTCCCTTCCTCGTTCTCTTTATCCAAATATTCTTGCACAATGTTAATGGCATTGGTCACCACATCGCTCAAAGCGGTGATGAAACTTCCGTCTTCGGCATTGTCAATAGCGTGTTTGATGGCTTCGATTTCTTTGGAGATGATTTCGTGGGTTACGGGTTTTCCGCTTTCGGCAACGCCTTCAAGGATTAGAGCAATGATTTCGTCTTCGGTGCGACCACGCAAATATTTTTCTTGACGAATGATAATGTGATCAAACATTTTACCAGCTAATCGACCGCATTCTTTGATGTCTTCGTCACGACGGTCACCAACTCCAGCAATGATTCCTATTTTTTTGGTAGCAACTACGCTTTCTAAATAACCTTCAACGGCTCTATAACCAGCAGGATTGTGAGCAAAATCAATCAGCACTTTAAACTTTTTGAATTCAAAAATATTCATTCTTCCTGGGGTTTGTGCCACACTTGGTATAAAAGTTTGCAAGGATAAACTAATGTCTTCGGTTTTGAAACCGTACAAATAACTTGCCAAGGTAGCCGCTAAAGCATTTGCTATCATAAACTTGGCTTTTCCGCCTAATGTCAAAGGCACATGTGTAGCACGCTCGACACGAATTTTCCATTCGCCTTTTTTAACGGTGATGTATCCGTTTTCGTACACGGCCACGGTTTTTCCTTCTTTGCACAATTTTTGAATCAACGGATTGTTTTCGTCAAGCGAAAAATAAGCAACATTGCAACTCAATTCACTTGCAATTTTCACACAATACTCATCTTCGGCATTCAAAATTGCCCAACCGTCTTTTTTGACACTTTTGACTACAGTAGCTTTTACTCGAGCCAAATCTTCTAATGAGTGAATATCATTTATTCCCAAATGGTCTTCTTGAATGTTGGTTATGATGGCAATGTCGCAACGACTGAAACCTAATCCTGATCGTAAGATTCCGCCACGAGCGGTTTCTAAAACGGCAAATTCCACAGTTGGATCTTTCAAGATGTATTCTGCTGAAACGGGTCCTGTGGTATCGCCTTTTTCCATCATGTGATTTTGTACATAAATCCCGTCTGATGTTGTGAAACCAACTTTGTAGCCGTTATTTTTGACAATATGCGCCAATAATCGTGTTGTAGTTGTTTTTCCGTTGGTTCCTGTTACCGCAATAATCGGAATTCGACTTGGTTTTCCTGGAGGATATAACATGTCAATTACCGGTGCTGCTACGTTTCTTGGCAATCCTTCGGATGGTGCTAAGTGCATGCGGAAACCAGGTGCAGCATTGACTTCAAGGATGCAACCACCGTTTTCTTTCAGTGGCTGTGTGAGGTTTTCGGCCATGATATCAACTCCGCAAATATCCAATCCAATAACTCGTGAAATGCGTTCGCAAAGGAAGATATTTTCTGGGTGCATCATGTCTGTGACGTCTACTGATGTTCCGCCTGTGCTCAAGTTTGCAGTTGATTTCAAATAGACAATTTCGTCTTTTCTAGGAATTGTTGAAACGGTATAATTTAGTTTTTCGAGTAAATCTTCTGTATCGCGGTCAATGTCGATTTGTGTTAAAACATTTTCGTGACCATAGCCTCTGCGCGGGTCTTTGTTTTCTTCGTCTATGAGTTGTTGAATGTTGTGCGTTCCATCGCCTATGACATGGGCTGGAACTCGTTTTGCGGCTGCCACCAATTTGTTGTCTATGATTAAAACACGGAAATCAAAACCAGTAATAAATTTTTCAACTATGATTCTATGACTGTATTTTTTAGCATAGGCTAAACCTTCTACTGCTTCTTCACGAGTTTTTACATTTATGGAGGCACC
>JANPDC010000011.1:0-25506 GCA_031431275.1 Bacteroidota bacterium | reverse complement strand
TTCTAACGAAATTAACTTTTTTACTCTTTTGACTAGTCCTAAAAAATTGCATGGGTATGAATAACGGTCGGTTTTTAAAAAATGAAATAAACAGAAATAAAAAAAAAATTTATTTTTTTGCCTTGGCTTGCCAAATATCCGAAAGTGTTTCATAGTCTAAGGGATTTGCAGATGCTTGAGGTTGCAATCGTCCATTTGAAAAGGCTCTATCAAGAATAGTTTCAATTAAATAATCTTCATTATTCTCGGTGGGATTGTATTTTGCTTTTAGATCTATGTTGAATAAACTGGCGGTATTGTTAGACCAAAAGGCTTTCCAACCACTTTTGTAATCTTTTATTAATTCGAATGTAGATTGTCCAGTTTGTCTATGAATGAGTTTTACAAGAATTTGTCCTTGTTTACGTGATAATTTTTTGAGTTGTGCCGTAAACTCATCTTCAAGATAATTTTCTACGATTTTGAGATATTTCTTTTTTTCTTTACTAGTTTGTAAACTTGCCATGTTTTTATTCAAGGCTGTGAGTCGATCAGCTGCTACTTTTGCATATGGATAGACCTTCCAAACTCTATTTTGAAGTATTAGAAATTGTTTTTTGGCTTCTGGATCTAATTTTTCTCTGCTGATTACAACTTCTTGAAGTAAAATTGGTTCACTCAAAATACTATCACTCTCTTGGAGTATGTAGCCCATTTTTGTTGTGTCCTTTACCAAAACTTGAGCATTGATTGTTATTGAAAATAGAAAAATAATCGTGGAAATTGAAAATAACTTCATTTTGTAATTTATTTTTGTTCAAAATTATACATAATATATACAACTCTAATGCCAATTTTATAAATTCGCAAAAAAATATTTTTTATGAGCACTAAAAGCATACTTAATAAATCGTCATTAGACTTTCTAGAATCTTATTTAAACAATGCTTCTCCAACAGGTTTTGAATCCTCGGGACAAAAACTTTGGATGGATTATTTGAAACCCTATGTCGATACTTTCACAACTGATACTTATGGAACAGCAGTTGCCATAATAAATCCTGAAGCCGAATTTAGAGTGGTTATTGAGGGTCACGCTGATGAAATTTCGTGGTATGTCAATTATATAACTGATGACGGATTGATTTATGTCATTAGAAACGGCGGCTCTGATCATCAAATTGCGCCATCAAAACGGGTTAACATTCATACAAAAAACGGAATTGTGAAAGGCGTTTTTGGTTGGCCAGCCATACATACTCGAAATCGTGCCAAAGAAGAAGCAGCAACTTTGCACAATATTTTCATTGATTGCGGTTGCGAAACCAAGGAAGAAGTAGAAAAACTTGGCGTTCACGTGGGTTGCGTGATTACCTATCCAGATGAATTTATGATTCTTAACGAAAATAAATTTGTTTGTCGTGCTATTGACAATCGAATGGGCGGATTCATGATTGCCGAAGTGGCTCGTTTATTAAAAGAAAATAAAGTTAAATTACCTTTTGGATTGTATGTTGTCAATTCGGTTCAAGAAGAAATTGGGCTTCGTGGAGCGGAAATGATTGCACAAACCATCAAGCCAAATGTTGCAATAATAACCGATGTTTGTCACGATACAACCACACCAATGATTGATAAAAAAATTGAGGGTGATTTAAAAATGGGCAAAGGTCCCGTAATTGCTTATGCACCTGCAACTCAAAACGTTTTGCGAGAATTGATTGTGGATACTGCTGTGGAGAAAAAAATTCCGTTTCAGCGTCATGCGACATCACGAGCAACAGGCACAGATACTGATGCTTTTGCATATAGTAACGGCGGAGTTCCATCAGCATTGATCTCATTATCATTACGATACATGCACACAACCGTAGAAATGGTGCATCGTGAAGATGTAGAAAATGTAATTAAATTGATTTACGAAACCTTATTAAAAATCGAGAACAATCACAATTTTTCTTATTTCAAATAGTTATTTAGAAGCTAATCTCGCTGTCATTCCAAACATTTTGGCGAAGAAAAATCGCCAAAATGTTTTTCCCTTCCATCAAGGCTAGGGCATTTGTATATAATTAGTGCTGAAATACAAAAAATAATAAAAATAGAAGAAAACAAACGTTTTAATATAGTTTTTCGTTTCAAGCGACCAATGGAAACTACTTCGACAGCATTTATGTCAACCGATAAAATATCTGAAAATCAAACTAAAGTAAAATTGAGTTTTTCTGGAAAATTTGAATACCCTGCAAATACAATAATGCCGTTAAATGGTGTAGAAAAAATGTTGGGAAATGACATGCAAAAAAGTTTAGAAGATTTAAAAATACTTTTAGAAAATTAAATTTCAATTAAATGGACGAAATTCAAAATTATATTGATTCTATTTCAGTAGACAAAAAAGAATATTTTTTGAAGTTACGAGAAACCATTTTGACTAATATTCCAAATGGTTTCGAAGAACAATTCAGTTACAAAATGATTGGGTTTGTGGTTCCAAAATCAATTTATCCAAAAGGTTATTATTGCAATCCAAAATTGCCTTTGCCGTTCATAAATATTGGTTGTCAAAAGAATTTTATTGCTTTGTATCACATGGGAATTTACATGATGCCTGATTTGTACGATTGGTTTATTGATGAATTTCCAAAACACAGCAATGAAAAACTCGATATGGGCAAAAGTTGCATCAGATTCAAAAAAGCAGATAAAATTCCGTTTGATTTAATTGGTCAATTGATTCAAAAAGTATCTGTAAATAATTGGATTGAAACTTTTGAAACTAATCAAAATTCAAAAGCATAATTACCGAATTATCATTCGTTTTGTAATCAACAAAATTAAATTTCTGATACATAAAATAGGCAAAATTTCTTTTGTCAACTGATAATGAAACTTGAGAATAATTTGATGATTTTAGGTAAGATAACATTTCAGTTAAAAGTTTTTTTCCAATTGCTTTTCTACGAAATTCTGGATTAATAGCCATGCTTAACTCAGGAGTTTTCTCATTTATGTAACCAAAACCCTGATTAGAATCTGAAAATTGCCTGATCCAAATAGCTCCAATTAATTTATGGTCGAATTCAGCAACAAGGCAATAATCTTCTTTTTTTCCAAAATCACTTATGTAGCAATACAATTCTGGTAGAAAAATTATTTCTTTAGTAACTTTATTTTCTTCTCCTTCAGGAACAAATATGGCTTGAAAAAGCATTTCTTCAAGAAATGAAACTTCGTTAGGTTTTATTTCTCTAATCAACATTTTGAGTTTGTTTTTATTTATTTTGTAGAAAATTCAAAACATTTTTCTCGATTCGTTCATTGATATTTGACAAATCGGCTTTTTCGAACTTTTCGCCTAAAATATTTTCATATAATTCAATATATCTCTCAGAAACTGATGTAATATATTCTTCGTTCATATCTGGAATTTGTTGACCTTCTAATCCTTGAAAATGGTTTTCAATTAGCCAACGTCGCACGAATTCTTTAGATAACTGTTTTTGCTCCTCTCCTATTTCTTGACGTTCTTTATATCCGTAAGCATAAAAATATCTAGATGAATCGGGTGTGTGAATTTCGTCGATTAATACAATTTTACCTTCTTTGGTTTTTCCGAATTCATATTTGGTATCAACCAAAATTAATCCTCTTGAAAGCGCAATTTCTGTTCCTTTTTGAAATAAATCTCGAGTATATTTTTCAAGAATCAAGTAATCCTCTTCAGATACTATTTTGTTTTCTAAAATTGCTTCTCTTGAAATATCTTCGTCATGGCTTCCATTATCGGCTTTGGTAGTTGGTGTGATTATTGGCTGAGGAAATTGATCGTTTTCTTTCAAATTTTCTGGCATTGAAACGCCACAAATTGTTCTTTTTCCTTGAGCATATTCTCGTGCTGCATGACCAGAAAGATATCCACGAATGACCATTTCTACTTTAAAAGGTTCACACAAATGTCCAATTGCTACATTAGAATCTGGTGTTGCAATAAGCCAATTTGGAACAATATCTTGCGTTAATTCCATGAATTTTGTTGCAATTTGATTCAAGATTTGTCCCTTGTATGGTATTCCTTTTGGCAAAACGACATCAAATGCAGAAAGTCTATCCGTTGCAACCATTACTAAAAGTTCATCATTGATGTTGTAAACTTCACGAACTTTACCTCTGTAAACTGATTTTTGATTTGGAAAATTGAAATTAGTTGTTGTAATTGTATTCATTTTAGTTGTTGTAGTTGTATTTTGCAAAAATAGAAAAAGTGTTTTGTGAATTTTCGTTTTAATTGATTTATTTCTAAAAAAAAAGTGCTGATTGATAAATAGCCCACTTGTGAAAGAAAATCTATTGGGAAAATTATATTAAAAAAATGCCTAACAGGTTGAAAAAAACTATTAGGATGAATAGTTTGTAACAACTGTTTATTAAAATTAAAAAAAATACCTAACAGGTTGAAAAAACCTGTTAGGATAAAAATGGGTAGTAGTTTTTAAATCTTAACAAGAAGACAATAAACTTTACTGAAATAACCCCGATTGGAATGAAAATCCTTTTTTATAGCGATTTTTCTTCGCTATTAAAAAGATTGAAGGGAAAAGCGGGAAATACATTTCCTGAAAATGCCTAATCGTTCGTTCCAAAATATTTTAATTTTAAATTGGTGACCAAATAGAATATCCGTTTGGTGGAACTTGAATTTTTACTCTCTTGTCAGCGGCAGTTGTTGGTTGCCAAGACGAATTTCCGGTGTAATCCTTAATTTTTGTATTAGCCCAATTGGTATCGATCCAACGTTCTTGCCAATTGCTTGATGTGTTTATGTAAACAACTAAACCTGGATTTCCATTGTAACCGTTTCTTCTAGCGATATATTCATCGTTATCTGTCCAAAGATTTGTGGTGTTTCCTGTTGCTTTGTTGTTATGAATCCAAATTAGGTTGTTCAATTTGGCTTTGTCTAACCATTCTTCGTAATCTCTATAAAAAATTGTTGGATAACCTTCGTGTGTTAAAATGTAAGCATAAGCCAACATTTTGTTGTAAATAATATCAGTATCGTGGTTAGAAACGAATGTAACTGCTTTGTATGGATTACGTTTCCAAAGCATGTCGCCACTCAATTTTGTTAAATCATTATTGTCAAATGCTTCATCCATTTTGTAATAAGCAGCAAAATCGAATGCCGAACTATTGGCTGCATTTGCCCAATTTTCTAGAACGGCTGCATTACCATCCCAAAGTTCTCCTACAGAAAATCCTCCAACATTGGTATTCCAATCTTTGATAACCCAAGAACCGAAACCTTTTACAAAATCGAATCTCCAACCGTCAAATTTCATGGTGTTTTTGTAGTACTTCCCAACCCCATCGGCACGTTTCCAAAGCCAATCTTGCACATAGGGTGTTGCATGACATAAATCTGGGTAGCCACCAAATGAGCCTTCATCATTGTTTCCATAAGAGTTTTTGTAAAAATCGCTTGCACTCCTTTTAAACTTTCCTGAGGCTACTCCATTAAAATTAGTATAAGTTGTTCCTCCAGTAAATGGATTGGCTTCTGATTGTCCGCCACTGTTGTGATTGATTACTATATCGGCATAAACTTTTATGTTTTCAGTATGTGCTTTTGTGATTAACGCTGTTAATTCAGTTTTAGAACCAAAACGGGTTTCTGTAGAACCATTTTGATTGAAATCTCCAAAATCATAATAATCATATGGATCGTAACCCATTGAAAATCCTGCATTTTGACATTTTTGTGCTGGTGGTAACCAAATGGCGCCAATTCCTGCGTTACCCCAATCGACAACTTTTGTACCGATGGTGTTCCACCAATTTCCTCCAGCGGGACAATCCCAATAAAAAGCTTGCATCATGACGCCACCGCCGGGATTTGCTACATATTTTGAACTTAATCCTGAAAAATTGTTTTGATTGGTGTTAAAAGGCGCACCATCGTGGGTTGTAATTTGAACAACTTTGGAATCGCCATTATCGACAGTATTGATAATGTTTTCTTCCTTATTGCAAGAAGAAAGTCCAATAATCATTGCAAATAATGAGAATTTGATAATTTTGTTTTTCATAATTTAATAGAGTTTGGTTGATTGGTTTTTACGAAATATGTAAATTTCGATTGCTAAATTTATGAAAAAATCAATAAAAAAAACACTATATCAATTTCATAGTCTAACGAAATCGATATAGTGTTTAAAAGTTTTTATTTTTTATTTAAAAAGAAAACCTTTTATAAAATGGAACGCCTAATTAAACTATTAAATAATCTGTAGCCTAATTTAGACCGAAGAATTTTCATTGCATTTGCATCAAAACCAATTGTGAATCTTTTAAATTTTTTGGGTGGATTTTTCGCAATTTTTAAAATTTTCTGGGTTATGCTAGGCAATAAATCCTCGTTTTTAGCACTTTTTTTATGCAATAGATCCGTAATTTTATCCATCAATTTATTATAGGATTCTATTGAAGAACGTTCGGATTTGGTTACATTTTTTTGAAAATTGGTATTTACATTTCCAAATTGAACTGTGCAAACTTTGATATTGAAATCGAGTAATTCATAGGCCATACATTCAGAAAAACTTTCAACCGCTTTTTTAGTTGAATGGTAAAAACTTCCCAAAGGCAAATTCACTAATCCTGCAACGGAAGAAATGTTTATGAAAGCACCAAAATTTTGATTTCTAAAAACAGGAATAAATGCCCGACAAATTTTAACTACTCCTAGCCAGTTTACATTTACAATATTATTTATTTTTTCATCTTCTGATAATTCTACAAAACTTCTATAACCAATTCCTGCATTATTAATTACAACATCAACGGTTTGAAAATCATTAAGAATTTTTTGTTTTGCATTTTCGATGCTTTCAGAAGAAGTAACATCAAGTACATAGGAGTAAATGTTTGGTAATCGCAACAATTTACCTTCTTCTAAACAAGTCATTGTTGCAATTACATTCCATTCGTTTTTTGCAAAAATAAGAGCTAATTCTTTCCCTAGTCCACCTGATGCGCCAGTTATGAGTACGTTTTTCAAAATTAATTTTGTTTAGACTGCAAATTAAGATGATTTAAAATCAAATTTGATACTAAAACAAAATTTTAATTAAAAAAATAAACTAAATTGAAAGTAATAGTTATAGTTTAACACAATAAAATGTTCAAAAGTCATTTAAAAAATTATTTGCCACAAATTCACAGATTGACTTGTGAATTCATGGCAAATTTTATGTATTTAAAAGTATTAAGAATAGTAGTTCTAACTATTCTTCAAAATAATAAATCAATCATTATTTTCTATTTGCTTGTAGGCATCAATAACTTTTTTAACCAACCTGTGTCGAACAATATCTTTATCATCAAGATAAATTATACCAATTCCTTCGATGTCTTTGAGTACCAAGAGTGCTTCTTTGAGTCCAGAAATTGTTCTTCGTGGTAAATCTACTTGGCCTGGATCGCCTGTAATCATAAACTTAGCACTTTTACCCATTCGAGTCAAAAACATTTTCATTTGAGAATGTGTTGTATTTTGAGCTTCGTCTAAAATGACAAAGGCATTATCCAGAGTTCGACCACGCATAAAGGCAAGTGGCGCAATTTGAATGATTCCTTTTAGTATATAATCTTCAAGTTTTTCGTTTGGCAACATATCACGCAAAGCATCATAAAGTGGCTGCATGTATGGATCTAGTTTTTCCTTCATGTCGCCTGGCAAAAAACCAAGATTTTCTCCTGCTTCTACTGCTGGACGAGTCAAAATAATCTTTTTAACTGTTTTTTCCTTCAAAGCTTTAACAGCCATAGCCACGCCTGTATATGTTTTTCCTGTTCCTGCTGGACCAACTGCAAAAACCATATCACATTTATTGATGGTATCAACCAGCAATTGCTGATTTGGAGTCATAGCCTTGATGATTTTTCCTCCAACACCGTGAACCAAAATTTTGTCGTGATCTGCCATTTTTTGAACTTCACGGGAATCTGTTAGAATCACTCGTTCAATGACATTGGTATCAATAGTATTATATCTAGTGAAATGTAACATGAGTCTATTGAAACGGTTTTCAAATTCATCTAGTACTTCTTTTTCTCCGAATGCCTTGATGGTAGTGCCTCTGGCCACTATTTTTAGTTTTGGATAATATTTTTTTATGGTTTCAAGATGCCTGTCTTGTGATCCCCAAAATTCTTTTGGAGCAATGTCGTGGAGTTCAATGGTTCTTTCGTTCAAAAGTGATAAAATTAAATTAAAAAAATATTGTTTAAAATTGTTAGATTTGCAATCAAATTTAGTGAAATAAAAGTTTCAATTCCGATTTACTTATAAACAATTTTATGTCAATAATTACCCTAACGACTGACTTCGGATTGAAAGACCATTTTGTTGGATCTCTCAAGGGGAAAATTTTATCTGAATTCTTTGAAGCCAAAATTGTAGATATTTCACATGATATTGATCCATTTAATATTTCTGAAACAAATTATATTATTAGTTCCTCTTATGCAAACTTCCCAAAAGGCACTGTGCACATTATTGGAGTAGATTCTGAAATAAATAGCGAAAATCAACATCTTGCAATTGAATGGAATAATCAATTCTTCATTTGTGCAGATAACGGAATTTTGAGTTTATTGACTCAAAAAATGCTGCCTAAAAAAATGGTTTCCATTAATATTCACGATCGATTTTCTGGAAATGCAACAGCAATTGATGTTTTTGTAAAAGTAGCTTGTCATCTCGCCAAAGGTGGATTATTAAATGTCATTGGAAAAGAAATTGAATACCTAAAACCAATTACAGAATTACAACCTACTATTTCTGAAGATGGAAAAATACTAAAAGGAATTGTAACTTACATTGATCATTATGGAAATGCAATAACAAATATCTCTAAAAAAAACATCGAAGAATTTTCCAAAGGAAGAAGTTTTGAAATAAATTTTAAAAATAAAAACATAAAAACCATCTTTGCAAAATATTCTGATATTGGAAATTCAGGAAAATATCCTTTAAAACACTATGAAGGTCAAAAAATGGCCATTTGTAATGAAGCCGGGTTAATTGAAATTGCTATTTTTAGGAGTAATCCTGCAACTGTTGGTTCAGCAAACAGTTTATTAGGATTAACATTCAGAGATGTAATTTCAATAGTTTTTTTATAATTTTAATTCGTAATAGTATCATGTTTGTTAGAATTGTAAAAATGGTTTTTCATGAAGAAAATATTCCAGCTTTTCTGGAAAATTTCGAAATAAATAAAGAAAAAATACGAAACACAAACGGAAATCGTTTGTTAGAATTGTATCAAGATAAAAATGACGTCTGTATTTTCTTTACTTACAGTTATTGGGAAACTGAAAATGATTTAGAAAATTACAGAAAATCAGTCCTTTTTGGAGAAGTTTGGAAATTTACTAAAACGCTATTTAAAGAAAAACCCGAGGCTTGGTCCGTGGAAAAATTAGTTAGTTTAGCCTAATTTTGTTTAAAAGTTTAAGATTGTTTAATTTAGTTTAAACCATTTTAAACTAAATTAAACAATCTTAAACTTAAATAAAAATATATGAAAGCAGTAGCATTACGAGAAATAAAATCCTTTTTTGGTTCGCCAATTGGCTATTTAGTCATTGCGATATTTTTAGTCATAAACGGATTATTTCTATGGGTTTTTGATGGACAATATAACATTATGAATTCGGGATTTTCAGACATGAGTCCTTTTTTTATTCTTTCCCCATGGATTTTAATTTTCCTAATTCCAGCGGTAACTATGCGCAGTTTTTCAGATGAAAAGAAACTTGGAACCATGGAACTTTTACTCACAAAGCCTTTGAGTATTTGGCAAATCGTAAACGGAAAATTTCTGGGATCTATGCTTTTAATAGTAATAGCCATTATTCCTACCTTGATATACGTATTCGTAATTTCGAGCATGGGAAATCCAGAAGGAAACATTGATCTAGGAAGTACTATGGGTTCGTATTTTGGACTTTTATTTCTAATTTCAAGTTACACCGCAATTGGAATTTTTACTTCTACCTTTTCTGAAAATCAAATTGTTGCCTTTATCTTTTCAGTGTTTTTATGTTTTATTTTCTACTTTGGATTCCAAGGAATATCTCATTACATCAAAGTAATCGAAAACGGAATTGCGGCATTGGGTATGGATTATCATTTTAAAAGTATGAGTCGTGGCGTCATTGATACACGTGATATTTTGTATTTTGTAAGTGTCACATTTTTGTTTCTTTTGGGAACAGTTTACAAACTTAAATCTTCTAAATTATAATGATTCATAATTCAAAAAACAGTCAGAATCTTTTGATTATAATTGCGATTGTAATCAGTATAAATTTGTTAGGAAACTACTTTTTTCATCGATTTGATTTGACACAAGACAAACGCTACACACTTTCACAAACTTCATTAGATATTGTCAAAAAAGTCAATGATCCATTGTATGTTGATGTATATTTAGATGGAGAATTTCCTGGAGAATTCAAGAAATTACAAAACGAAACCAAACAATTGCTAGAGGAATTCAAAGCAACAAATTCAAATATCATTTTTCAATTCATCAATCCGCATGAAAACGAAGATGCAAATCTTGGAAAATCTAAACAATTAGTCGGAAAAGGTTTAATCCCCATAAACATTACGGTTGACGACAAAGGAAAACAAACCCAAAACATGGTTTTTCCGTGGGCAATTGCTCGATATAAAAACAAAGAAATTAAAATTCAACTGCTCAAAAACATGATTGGCGCTTCTGTTGCTGATAAAGTTGTGAGTTCGGTTCAACATTTAGAATATGCTTTTGCAAACGGAATAAATACAGTTTCTCAAAAAAAGCAGAAGAAAATTGCTGTTCTAAAAGGAAATGACGAATTGCCCGATATGTTGATAGCAGATTTCATAAAGGAAGTTAAAAACAACTATTTTATTGGAACTTTCACATTAGATTCTGTTGCAAAAAAACCAGTCGAAACTCTCAAATATCTCAAAAACTATGATTTGATTGTAATTGCAAAACCGCAAGAAAAATTTTCTGAAACAGAAATTCAAGTTCTCGATCAATACATTATCAATGGTGGAAAAACACTTTGGATGTTAGATTTTGTTCATGCAGAAATGGATGATTTGAATCAAAATGGCTCGACTTTAGCAGCGCAAAACGATTTAGGATTAAATGAATTGTTTTTTAAATATGGAATTCGAATTTTTCCTGGTTTAGTAAAAGATGAACAATCAATACCCATAAAACTTGCTTCTGGCGAACCAGGAAGCCAAACAGAATACCAGCAATATCTCTGGAAATATTCTCCTTTTGTATACCCCGAAACCAATCATCCTATTGTAAAAAACATGGAAGGGATTAAATTTGAATTTGCCAATCCTATCGAATTATTGAAAAATAGTTTAAACAAAACTATTTTGCTTCAATCTTCAAAATATTCAAAAATGGTTGCTGCTCCTGCCCAAATTAATTTGAGCATGGTTGAAGAAAAAACGAATGGTGTAGAATATTTGAATAAAGGTTTTATGCCTGTGGCAGTTTTAATTGAAGGTAAATTTACTTCAATGCTACAAAATAGAGTCTTGCCTTTTGATGATAATTCTTTTTTAAATCAAAGTAAAAACAACAATAAAATGATTGTGGTTTCTGATGGTGACATCATCAGAAATCATATAGATAAAAATGGAATTCCACTAGAACTAGGCTTTGACAAATGGACAAACAACCAATACGGAAACAAAGAATTTGTTTTGAATTGTGTCAATTATTTATTAGATGACAATGGTTTGATAAACATTAGAAGCAAAGACGTTGATATTCCAACTTTAGATAAAGAAAAAGTTCATGAAGAATATTCTAAAAATCAATTTATTGCCGTTGGATTACCGTTAATTATTTTAGGGATTTTCGGGTTTGTGTTTACTTATCTTAGAAAAAGAAAGTACGCAAAATAGACCGTTTTTATTAAAACAGATTTTTAATTCGTAATTTTTAATTTTTAATTTTTAAAATTCGATAGATTAAGATATATTTGCAATCTGTAAATTTTAATAGATTTACGTTAAATAAAATAAAAAAAGATGAAATTTATAGTATCAAGTTCGTACTTATTAAAGCAATTACAAGTACTCGGAAATGTTATCAACAGCAGCAACACCTTGCCTATTTTAGATAATTTTTTGTTTGAATTAGATAAAAAAACATTGACTGTTTCTGCTTCTGATTTAGAAACTACTATGTCTGCGTCTCTAGAAATTGACTCAACTAGCAAAGGAAGCGTAGCAGTTCCTGCAAAATTATTACTAGAAATTCTAAAAACATTTCCAGAGCAACCTTTGACTTTTACTGTAGAGGAAAATAATACTATCGAAATTAGTTCCAATTCTGGAAAATATGCTGTCGCTTATGCTGCAGCCGAAGAATTTCCCAAATCTGTAAATCTTGAAGAACCTTCAACAACTTTAGTTCCTGCGGAAGTTTTAGCAACTGCCATTAGCAAAACTATTTTTGCGGCTGGAAATGATGATTTACTACCAGTAATGTCTTGTGTTTTCTTTCAGTTTTCGCCAGAAGGTTTGACTTTTGTTGCCACAGATGCTCATAAATTGGTGAAATATGCACGAACAGATGTAAAAGCATCCCAAGTTGCTGATTTTATTATGCCAAAAAAACCTTTAAATATCCTAAAAGGTATTCTTGGAGCATCAGATGCTGAAATAAAAATTGAGTATAACGATTCAAATGCTACTTTCTCTTTCGATAACTACATACTTATGTGTCGTTTGATCGACGGAAAATATCCTAATTACGAAGCCGTAATTCCAAAAGAAAACCCAAATAAACTAATGATAGATCGTTCTCAATTCTTGAGTTCTGTTCGTCGAGTTGCGATTTTCTCAAATAAAACAACGCATCAAATTCGTTTGAAAGTGGCTGGAGCAGAATTGAATATTTCTGCCGAAGACATCGATTATTCTAACAAAGCAGAAGAAAGATTGACTTGCGATTACCAAGGTGATGATATGCAAATTGGATTCAATTCTCGGTTTCTTTTAGAAATGTTAAATAATCTTCAATCTGATATGATCATGCTCGAAATGTCATTGCCAAATCGTGCAGGAATTCTAACTCCAGTTGATGGACTTGAAGATGGTGAAACGGTTACCATGCTCGTAATGCCAGTAATGTTAAACAACTAATAAACATTTAAAATATAAAAATTAATAAACTCCAAATTTTCCGATTTGGAGTTTTTTACTTAAAAAACAATACCAATGAAAAAAGTCTTATTTGCAATTCTAATCACAGTTTTATTTGCGTCTTGTGCAACAAAAAAATATAAATTAGCCAACTCACTTCTAGAAAAACGAATTGATTCTTTGAAAATTGTAATTCTAAAAAAAGAAGAAGTTCCAATTATTAAAATAACCCAGTTAGATTCATTAAAAAATATCCTTTCAAAAAAAGATGCTTTTCAATTATCGGATTCTACAAAAACTGAATTTTTAGAAACTGTAAATTTTAATATTCGAAAACCAAATTTGGTAATAATTCATCATACAGCACAAGATTCTTTGCAAGAAACCATACGAACTTTCTCGCTCAAAAAAACTCAAGTAAGTTCTCATTATGTGATTGGTAAAAACGGGAAAGTAATTCAAATGCTCAACGATTATCTTCGGGCTTGGCATGCTGGTGCTGGAAGTTGGGGAAAATCAACAGACATTAACTCCACTTCTATCGGAATTGAACTCGACAACAACGGTGAAGAACCTTTTTCTGATGCGCAAATAAATAGTTTATTGTTGGTACTAGCAAAACTAAAAAAAGATTACAACATTCCGACCCAAAATTTCATTGGACATTCTGACATAGCACCTACTCGAAAAAACGATCCAAGTGCTTTTTTCCCTTGGCAGAAATTGGCTGAAAACGGATTTGGAATATGGAATAATGGGGTTTTGGACTTAGCACCTCCAAATTTTGATACCACAATGGCATTACGAGTGATTGGTTATGATGTCAAAAATTTATCAGATGCTATCAAAGCATTCAAATTACATTATGTTCAAAAAGATGTAACAAATGTGATGAATAAAAACACTATTGATTTGATTTATACTATTTATTTAAGGCAATAAAAAACCTCCAAATCATTATAACTTGGAGGCTTTCGCATTAAAAAAACGAATGTTTTTAAGATTTAGTAATCACTTCAACTGGTTTAACAGTTCCTTTTAAATACAATACTTTTGGAGTAGTTTCTGCATTTGACGTTACGGTAACACTTTTAGTAAAAGCACCTGGTGAAGCAGCGTTATAGGTTGCAGTAACATTTCCAGTTTTACCAGATTTAATTATTGTTTTTGTGTAATCTGTAGCCGTGCAACCACAAGAACCTTGAACATTTGTGATCAAAAGATCAGATTTTCCTGTGTTTTTGAATTCAAAAACAATCGCTTTTGGAGTGTTTTGAGGAATTTCTCCAACATCAATGGTTTCGTTTTTCCATGTAATGTTTGATAAAGTTGCAAACGACATTATTCCAAATGCTAAAGCAAGAATCGAAATTTTAATAGATTTTTTCATAAGATTTAATTTTAATAGATTAATTAATAAATTGGTTTTTCAAATTTGATTTACCAAAAGTATTTCATTAATCCAATGTCTCCTGTTAACCAATTTCAAATGTTTGTTAACGACTTGTTAACGGGTTTTTACAATCCTTTTTTTGAGTAAATTTGAATTCAAATAAAAAAAATATTAAAACTCATATTGGTTTGCTAACTAAATAACTGTATAATGACAAAAGCTTAGACGAATTTCACAAATTCACACAAATTAATTCGTGAGAATTGGTGAAACTCGTGTTTAAATTTTAAATGTACTATGCTAAAACAATAAAATCAATAAAATTGAAAATAAACAGACTCAACAGCATCATTGTCATTGGATTAATTGCCATAATTGGTATTTTAATTGCACAATTACTTTGGACAAAAGAGGCTTTTACTATCGAAGAAAAAAAATTCTCTCAAAAAACCTATATCGCACTTTTAGATGTTGCTAAAAAATTATATCAAGGAACAAATCACGAATTACCATCGGAGAATCCTGTGAAAAAAATTTCGAATGATTATTATATTGTAAATATTGACAACGATTTCAATCCCGAAATTTTAGAATATTATTTAAAATCTGAATTTGTGAAACGAAACATTTCAACTGATTTTGAATATGCCATGTACAATTGCCAAAGTGATGAAATGGTTTATGGCAATTATGTTTCAATGACTAACAAAGTCAAGTCAGAAAGTTCTATTTATTTTCCAAAGCACAAAAATTTAGTCTATTATTTTGCCATTCGGTTTCCAGATCAAACGAGTTATTTATTCAGTTCATTAAAATTTTGGTTTGTACTTTCGTTTGCATTAATACTAATTTTATTGATTTATGTGTATTCGATATTTACAATTTTACAGCAAAAAAAATATTCTGAATTACAGCGTGATTTTATTAACAACATGACCCACGAATTCAAAACGCCTTTATCCTCTATTTTGATTGCTTCGCAATATCTCAAAAACCAAGATCAGATTATAGAAGACGAAAAACTAAAAAAATACACCCAAATCATTATCAATCAAAGTAATAAACTAAACAATCACGTAGAAAAAATATTGAATATTGCAAAATCAGATGCAATTCCGATGGTATTAGAAAAGAAAAAAATAGCCGTTATTGAGGTTCTCGAAGAAGTTATTGAAAATATAAACCTAAAATACAGTGATGTAAATATCAGAATTGAAACCCTTTTACCAATTGCTTTAGCAAACATCAATGCAGATGCTTTTCATTTCTCGAATGTGGTTTACAATCTGATTGATAATTCTATAAAATATTGCGAGTCAAAACCAGAAATCATAATTAAAATTTCCAAAAACTATACAAATCTTAAAATTGATTTTATTGATAACGGAATTGGAATTTCCGAGAAGAATTTGCCCTTTATTTTTGATAAATTCTATCGAATATCTGATCAAAAAAGCAATGAAGTTAATGGTTTTGGTCTAGGTTTATACTATGTCAAAAAGGTTTGTTCGCTACACAAATGGAAAATTTTTGTAAAAAACAATATCGAAAAAGGAATTATAACCACTATTTTATTTGAGCCAATATAAATGAAAAATATTAAAATTCTATATGCCGAAGATGATGCTACATTGGCTTTTTTAACCAAAGATAACTTGGAACAAAATAGTTTTGAAATTTCTCATTTTTCTGATGGAATATCGGCCCTAGAAAGTTTCAAAAATCAAAATTTTGATATTTGTATTTTAGATATTATGATGCCAAAAATGGATGGCTTTGAATTGGCCTCTGAAATTAGAAAACAAAATTCTGATATTCCAATTATTTTTTTGTCAGCAAAAACGCTCAAAGAAGATCGAATCAAAGGTCTTCGATTAGGTGCAGACGACTATTTGATAAAACCTTTTAGTATAGAAGAGTTAGTCTTGAAAATTGAAATTTTCATGAAAAGATCACAAAAAAATAATTCAGAAGAGAAGACAATAATCCAAATTGGTCAATACAAATTCGATGCTAAAAATTATATTTTACAATTCGGAAATGAAAAAATTACGCTCACGCAACGTGAATCAGAACTTTTGAAATTGTTTTATGACAACAAAAATATAGTGCTAAAAAGAGAACACATCTTGAAATTGCTTTGGGGCGACGATGACTATTTTATGGGTCGAAGCCTTGATGTTTTCATTTCACGATTGCGAAAAATTTTAAAAAATGAAACCGGAATAACTATTGAAAATTTACATGGAATTGGGTTTCGGTTTGTATTTGAAAGTGAAGTTGTTTAATTTTTTTGATCTCAGCAAAAATAAGATTCTTCGTTATAGTTTTTTGCTTTTATAATTTCATCGCTACAAAGTTTTAAAACTTAAAATCTGATATAAAATAACTTTTTGTATCAGATTGAAAAAAGTTTAAACAACTTTAACTCGTAAAAAAACTTCAAAATTCACACTTTAAATTTAAAAAAATAAACATACAAAATCTATTTTGAAGCAAGTTCAAAATTAATTGCTAGTTTAACATTTTCTGCAATTTTATTTTTTACTAAACTCGGAATTTCTATGTTATAATCACCTGGTTTTACTGTAAAATTTGAAATTGCAACTACTTTTCCAGCAACTAATGAAAGTGAAATTTTAGTCTTTATTTTTTTAGTTACTCCATGCATCATTAATTCGCCTTCAAGATCGTATAGAGCTTTTGTAGCCGATAATTTAGAAGCGTCAAAATTTAGAACTTTACCTTTGAATGTTGATTTTGGAAACTTGGTTGACTCCACATAATTTTCATTAAAATGCTCTTGCATTAAAGGTACTTTAAATTTGAATGCTTTGAGCAATGCTAGAGTAACAAAATCACCCGTAGTTTGATCAAAAATACAAGAAACAGTGCTGTTGGTTGCCGCAATTTCCTCTAAAGCAGGCATGGATGCTTCAAACTTAATTTCACCAGAACGAGTAATTACTTTTTGAGAAAATACAGAACTTCCAAGTGCTAAAAAAAGTACTATTTTAAATATATTTTTCATTTTTATTGTTTTAATTAGTTAACAAATCCTTGTGTTTTCCATAGTTTTATCAAGTCTATAGTTGCTTGTGGAAGCCGTCCAGATGTTGGCATAATTGCTCCAGAACATGCTGTTGGATTATCAATTCTGCAAAGTACATTGCCAGTATCGCAATTTAATTTTACATCTGTAAAATTATCTAAATTAGGAAACCCTGTTCCAGTGGCGTGGCAACTTGTACAGTTCGAAGTCATGATGGGTTTAATATTTTTTTGATAGGTAGGATTAGTGACTACTGGTTTATCTGTTTGTGAAATTTTATCATATGTAGTTGATTCACATGACATAACAAAAACTACTAAAGTCAACAACAGGAAATATTTTATTGTTTTCATATTTATTTTTTATTAGGTTAAAAAACTCGGTATACATTAAACCCGAAATAAATTGCACCGCCATTCCATTTTCCTGCAGCATTTGTATAAACTGCAACATCGTTCATAGGTTGACTGTTGGAAAAAACCATTTGAAAAACGTGTCCACCGGTTTCAATATCTAAACCTAAAGTCAAAGGATCGTGAAAAGAAGGATTTGTAACGGGTCTGAATCTAACGGCATATTCAAGGTTTACACTCATTCGCTTGGTAAGTTTGCATCTTCCACCTGTGGCTAGTAAAAATTGATCTTTGCGCTCTGCCGAAGGTTCGTATAAATTTTTATGAACATATATAGCATTCACTTCAAAAGACAAAGCATCAGAAAATTTTCTTGAAACCAAAAACTGAGAACTGAAAGCCAAACGATCTTTGAATTGTATATTTGGAAATAAATCCTTTTTTAATCCACTATTAATGTCCAAAGTGTTGTATCCAACTATTGTAAATGGAAAACCTCCGTTAATTTGATTCGCAAATTTATATTTTGCTGTCAACTCATAAATTTTATTATAGGTTTGCCTAGTCACACCAAGTTGTAACCAATCTTTTACTCCGTAGAGTGCACCAATTTTTGTCAAAGCATTGTCTAAACCAAAAAAGTTGTCCAATCCTTGATTCAAATCTCCAAATCGATGAGAAATTAAAATATAAAGTTCGCCTTTAGCGGCTAACTTTGTAGATTGCATGTTACAAATTTGAAGTCCTTTGAAAGCTGCGGGAGCAATATCTTTTACAGATGATTTTACTGTGTCGAGTTGATTTAGCAAATCGTCTTGGGCGTTAGAATGTTCAAATAGAAACAATAAAACAATAAATATTATAGTATTCTTAATTTTCATTTACTTAGTTGGTTTTATTATAAAACATTGATCTAATTTTAGTTCTCCCATAAGATCATCATAGCCTACAAATCTTCCTTTAGTAACAACGAAATCACCTACTTTTATATCTGAATTTACTGTTTTCAGGCTGCAAATTATGATGTTGTCAATAATCAATTCTGTTCCTTTGTTTGAAGTTATTTTGCCCTTAATTGCAATCGCTTTTTCGAGATACTTTTTATTTGATTCATCTGTTTTGGATGAGAATTCTTCAGAAATTTGCTTTGAAGAAATGCTAAAATCTGTTTTTTCTGTTTCAATATCTCTTTCTCCACCGTGCATTACATAATTATATCCAACAAACCCAAGAACTCCGACCAACGCCAAGACAAAAATTGTTATTTTAAGTTTTCTGTTCATAATTCTTTATTTTATTTTCCTGAACAAATATAAAACTAAATTCCCTACTCTACATGCAAAAAACATTACAATTAACAATAAATTATCCAATCATGAGTTCCATGTAATTGTAAAAAAATGTAGTAACTCAAAACTGAATTTGGTCTAAAAAACTTTTAAATGAAAAATTGAATTTATATGCTTATCAGTTTTAACACCTAAAAGTTATGAAAAGATTTATTTTGTCACAGATTTATAAGATTGAAATAATTTTTTAAAATAAATAGCGAAATAATCTATAAAATCAGGGACTTAAAATTGAATTAGATTATTTGACGGACAAGCATATAAACTTAAATTTTATCTAAATCCTATTCATTTATTAGATTGAGATTAAAAAATTTTCGAACAATGCAATTCAATTACATATAATCATACCAAAAATGATTGTTAATTTATTTGATGAAAAAATAATTTTTATGATCAAAATCCTTTAAATCAATATTTTAAAAAAAACTAAATTATTTTCAACAAAAAATTTGGTAGAATAATTAAATTATATTTACTTTGCATTTCAAAGTACTTTAAAATGGAAGATAAATATTTGAATGACATTAGTGAAATAAAAAGCATGATGAGTAAATCATCACAATTTATTTCCTTGAGCGGTTTATCTGGAGTAATGGCAGGAATCTACGCTTTAATTGGAGCCTATTTTGCAAGACAAATTCTAATGACTATCGGAATGTATAGCAATCGATATTATGTAGTTATTGCTAATATGCCAACTAGTCAAGAAATTGAACTTCAATTGTATATCATTGCTTTTAGTGTTTTAGTTGCATCCATAATCACTGCAGGAATTTTAACCTATTTCAAAGCAAAAAAACAAAACGAGCAAATCTGGAACACAAGTGCCAAAAGAATGATAATCAATTTTATGATTCCACTAATGACTGGTGGCGCCTTTGGTTTAATTCTTTTGAAAAATGGATCCTATGGCTTGATTGCTCCCATAACTTTAATTTTTTATGGTTTAGCGTGTGTAGGTGCAAGCAAATATACCTTTCGTGATGTTCGATATCTTGGAATCACAATCATTTTAATTGGTTTATTATGTGCCATTTACATAAATTATTCATTAGAATTTTGGGCTTTAGGATTTGGTATTTGTCATATTTTATATGGCAGTATCATGCATTTTAAATATGATAGGAAATAAAGGCTGAAAATTTAGGTTATGGTAAAGGCTGAAATTAAAATTTAAAAAATTATGAAAAAAGGAAAAATAATATTCGCAATTGTAACGCTTGGTTTGAGTTTCTATTTTGCATTAGCAATAACTAAATCTGTTTTTAACAAAAAAGAAATTGCATCAAATGAAATTCAAAATGCAGAATTTGAGAAAATTCAAGATGGCGATATGATTTTTCAAACCTCACAGTCAGCACAATGCGAAGCAGTTCGAATTGCAACGAATTCAAAATTTTCTCACTGTGGAATTATTTTCATAATGAATGGTAAAAAAATGGTTTTCGAAGCCGTTCAACCAGTGAAATTAACTCCAATTCAAGATTGGATTACACACGGAAAAGATGATAAATATGTGGTCAAAAGATTAAAAAATGCGAAAACAATTTTAACTGAATCTACTTTACAAAAAATGAAAGATTATGGTCATAATTTTTTAAATAAAAACTATGATGGCTATTTCAGTTGGACCGATGAGCAGATTTATTGCTCTGAATTGGTCTGGAAAATTTATAAAAACGCAGCAAATATTGAACTTTGCAAATTAGCAAAACTAAAAAGTTTTAAATTAGATAATCCAACAGTACAAATAATTTTAAAGGAACGTTATGGCAATAAAATTCCACTAGAGGAAGATGTTGTTGCTCCATCTCAAATTGTAGATTCACCGACTTTAGAAACGGTTTTTGATAATTATTAATTAGAAAAAAGAATTTAGAGAATAGAATCAAGATTTTTAAAAGTAAATACTTTAAATTTTTGCAACTTGTAATCAAGTTATATTGCAACTTTAGAAAATGAAAAACATCATCCAAAATATTAACAAAGCGTTCGATCATCGAATCAGGCTCGGAATCATGTCGGTTTTGATGGTCAATGAATCTGAAGATTTTAGTACTTTGAAAGAACTTTTGGGTGTAACTGATGGAAATTTGGCTTCGCATGCAAAAGCATTAGAACTCGAGGAGTATATAGCCGTTGAGAAACAATTTATTGGAAAGAAACCAAACACAAGTTACCGAGTAACTAAAACAGGACGAAAAGCATTTATGGATCATATTGATGCTCTCGAAAAATTAATTCAAAAAAGATAAAACTATTTTTTTATTCATTTACTTTGAAATTCAAAGTACTTTAAAATAAAATATTGTCATATCGAACGCAGTCGAGATAAACAGATTTAAAAAACAATAAAAATGAAAGACAAAATAATCGAAAAAATGTACGAAATCAGTAAGAAACCCTATCAGAAATTTTTCAAGAACAACGAACCTTGGGCCATTGGAAAAAATGAATTATTACAACATAAACAAGAAACTTTAGGATTTCATTTGGGATGTTTTTTAATTAAATATCATTTTGAAATTCAGCCAAAACTCGAAGATCACGATGTCATTCATGTGCTCACAAATACTGGAGTTTCGGTTCCTGAAGAAATTGGAATGCAATATTATTTGTTCGGAAATGGCAAAAGAAGTTTGTATTTGTATTTGGTAATTGCAACGGGAACCTGCTTCTACCCTACTCGGCTTCAATATTTTTTTAAACAATATCAAAAAGGTAAAATGGCAAACCAATTTCACAATCTCGATTTTTCGAAAATGTTACACATTCCTATTTCAACTTTAAAAACAGCTTTCAATATCAATTAATTATGAAAACAATTTCAAAAATGTTTTATGCCAATCAAAAAAGAAATCAACTTTTGATTTTATTATCCTTTTATTGTTTGATTTTGATGTTATTACGAGCTGAAATCACGCAATCTATTTATCTGTTTTTCTTGATTTGGAACTTGTTACTTGCCGGAATTCCCTATATAATAACCACGTATCTAGCCACATTTCGAAACTTTAAAACAAGCAAAATTAAAACTATTTTATTACTTGTTACTTGGCTAGTTTTTTTACCAAATTCATTTTACATCATCACCGATTTAGTCCATTTACTGAGTTCAAATGAGTTCTTTTTCTGGTTCGATTTAATTCTCATTTCTTCTTTTTCAATTTCGGGATTTATTATGGGATTGACTTCGATAGTTGAATTTGAAGAAATTATTAGTGAATTCTTTTCAGCAAGAATAGTATTATTTAGCATTCCGATAATTTGTTTTTTGTGTGGATTTGGAATATTCCTTGGTCGAATTTTACGATTTAACTCTTGGGAAATTTTAAGTAACCCAATGCAATTAATTACCAATTCCGTGGAAACTTTTTTTACTACTCATGCTCTTTTGTTTTCCATCAATTTTGGAATTTTTATATATGTTGGCTACCAAATTAAAAAAAGATTAACTCTAAACTAATAATCATGACACAACAAGCACAAAAAGCAGGAAAATTTTCGACACAATTGGCAATAACATCTTTCATAATTGGAACTATTCTTTTTTTAGTATACAATACATTTCATGTTCAAGATTTATTATTTATTGGTCTTTTATACATTGGTATTGCATTCATTTTAAACACTATCACTTTCTTCTATTTAATCTATTTTATGATAATTGAACGAGAGCAGAAACAATATTTCTTGATCAAAATTCTGATTCTTTTATCAAATATTCCCGTTGTATTTTTTTACCTAAACAAAATTCAATTTTAAATTTAACAATCAATAATCACTAAACATTTAACACATGGAAACTCCAGAAAAACAAGCACCAACATCGATTTTTCAATCTGCAACCGCCAGAATAATTATGGTTGGCTTTCTATCACTCTTTTTATTAATTCCACTAGAGTTTGTCAAAAACCTCATCAATGAGCGCTCACTACGCAAGCAAGAAGTCGTTAACGAAGTAGCAAATCTTTGGGGACGAGACGTACAATTTTATGGTCCAATGTTAAAAATACCTTACAAAACTATTATAGAAACTGAAGTTGAAGATGCAAAAACCAAGAAGAAAACCATTCAACGAAGTCTATCATATGATTTTGTTTATTTTTTCCCAGAAACGCTCAACAATAAATCGAATGTCAAGAAAAACACATCTCTAAAACGAGGTATTTATAACAATGTTGTTTTCACAGCAAATATGGATTTCAAAGGTAATTTTGCAAAACTCAATTATCAAAAACTTGGAATCAAACCCGAAGATATTGTTTGGGAAAAAACCGCAATTGTGGTCAAAACTACAAATCTCAAAAGCATTAAAAGTGATTTGAAAATAAAACTCAACGATCAAATTTTGTCTTTTGAATCGAAACCGTCAGAAGAAAATGATATTTATGGAACATTAGAATCTGATTTTTTTGATTATAAATTACTTTCAAAAAACGAAAACCTCAATTTTAGTTTCAACATGATGTACAATGGTAGCAACCGACTAGCCTTTATTCCTGTTGGAAAAGTTACAACTACCAGCATAGATTCAGATTGGGAATCGCCAAGTTTTGATGGAGCATTTTCTAAAAATGATACTACATTTACCTCAACTCCAAAAGGATTTCATGCAGATTGGAAAGTTTTAGAAATCAACCGATCATTTTCACAACAATTCACGTCAAAAATCCCAAATTTAACAGAATATGCTTTTGGTGTTACACTCATAGAAACCGTGAACGAATACCAGCAAAACGAACGTGTTTCAAAATACGGATTTTTGGTTATTGCCTTGACATTTATTGTGTTTTTTATGATTCAATCTATTAGCAAAATCAAGATTCACATTTTTCAATATTCGATGATTGGACTTGCGCTCATCATGTTTTACACGCTATTAATATCAATAACAGAACATTCAAGTTTTGCCTTGGCATATCTTATCGCCTCAATCTCAGTGATTTTTATGATTGTTTTATATTCAATTTCGATATTACAAAACAAAAAATTCCCCATGTTCATAGGATTTTCCTTGATTGCTTTATACACTTTTATATTCGTGATTATTCAACTTGAAAACTATGCTCTTTTGGTGGGAAGTATTGGGTTATTTATGATTCTTGGAGCCATCATGTATTTTTCTAGAAGAATTGATTGGAATAAGTAAACTAGATTTAATTATACTATAAAAAAGGCATTTCAAGTTTAAACGCTAACTTGAAATGCCTTTTTAGTTACCTTTGCAAAAAATAAATCATGACAAGAAAATATATTTTCATTTTAGTTCTATTACTTTCTAATCAATTTTTTTCTCAAACCTATGAGTTTAAGCAAAAAATAACGCCAAAAGACAAAAAAGAGTTTCTTGGTTTGACTAAGAAAATTTTTGACTGGAAAGGTCAAATTGAATATGGAGTATCAAATTTCGATGCAACAACAAAGCTTTCAGATATTGCAGACCAAATAAAATACAATCCTGAATATTTAGAAAAATTAAAAAAAATATTAGCAAAGGATACTATTAATCCTTTAAACCTTCAAAACATAGCAACTTATTATGAGAATAATGGCGATAAAATGTTATCAAAAAAATATTTTAAAAAATCCTTAGATAATTTATCTCACAAAGTGATGATAAAAAAAGATAGTGCTTTTTATTATTCATTTAGAGGACTTTTAAAATTTAACTTAGAACAAGAAGATGGATTATTGGACATCGAAAAATCACTTCGAATTAATCCAAATGACTCCCTTTCAATCGTTTTTTACCCTATTTTTTTAATTCAAAAAGGAAAATTTGTAGAAGCCAGAAAGATATGTTCTGATGCAATGATCCAAAAAAGTAAAAACCCGAGTTTACCATTTACTTTTTACTTTTTATCACTTGTGTTTGAAAATTTGAATTCTATTATGGATCCTAGTAAAAAATCCGAAAACCAAAAAAAGAGTTATATAGAACTACTTGATTACAAATCTATTTTCTATTATGCCAACTTGTATAAAGACAATACCCAAATCCAAAATACAAGGAAAATGTCTGAAGTTTTCGGACTACTTCTCAGAATTAGCCAATTTGAACAAGATGAAAAAAATTTGAATCGATTAATTATGAATTTTAAACCCGAAGAATTAAAAAGAATTCGAGAACT
>JANPDC010000010.1:0-22107 GCA_031431275.1 Bacteroidota bacterium | reverse complement strand
ATATTCGAATTTTATTTGTTTATATTTCTCAACAGTTAATTTGTTTTCAATAACTACCATTTCTAAATTGTCGTCGAAAATTTTTTTATCGCTCTCGACTAATGTCTTCAATACATCTAACTCTTTTTGTTCTTCTTTGGTCACTTTGGCGTCATTATTTCCAAATTGACTTTGAAAAATTTCATTCAATCTTTCTTGGCTAATTTTTATTTTTGAAGTATTTTTTTGAGCAGATTCTAGTGGTTCAAACGGATGATCTAATTTGTATTTATAAACCTTTAAAAACGAAAGCATTTCTGACTTTGTGAATTTTTCTTCTTTTTTCTTTTTTACATCTTGTGCAAAACAAATGCTAGTGAACAATAATAGAAGTAATGTTACTTTTTTCATAAAATTTATATCTCTAACAAATTTAACAAAAAATTAATAATTTCAAAATTTATTTGTTAAAAAAATAAATAATCTATTGTGAGATAAAAATTTAAAATATTTATTATTTTGTGAATAAATATACTCCCTACGGGACATTTTTTTACTGGGTAAACTCTTACTCAACTACCAAGATTTAACTGCTGACAGAGTATATCTCGCAGAGATTAAATGTTTGTAATTAATAATTTAGATTTTTATTTTTATTCCATGAGTCTATATGTTGGTTTTATCAGATTGTAATGAAAATAAATATACTTTTTATTAATAAAGTCTAAATAATTTGTTTGAAAAATTATAGCAATCGAAAAAAATTTCCTAAGAAACGGAAAAATAATTTTTTAACTAATGTCGTATTTGAAGTAACCTGTTGAAAGGAATCAATTTAAGTAAGGTAAAGAAGTATTGAAACGATAAATAAACGATAATATACTTAATAAATTGTCTATAACTTAATAATCAAGTAAGATTATTAAGTTCTAGACAATCCAAAAAATTAATTCTAAAAAGAGAACTTAAAAATATTAAATTACATTTTTAACTTCAAAGTTTATTTTTAGAATATGTAATTCAAATGGCTATTTGCCAAAAATTTAAAAGGTTTTTAGTGTTTCTGAAATAAAAAATCCATACCAATGTATGCAATCTATGGCTCAAAAAACTCCTTTATCAATTAGAAAACAAACAGTTAAATCAATAAAAATTATTTTTTTGCTTTTCGATATGGGAAAGTTTTGGCATAATGAACAGCAATTTCCTCTATAATCTGATTTGCTGGTTTTTGCCAATCCGTGGGTTGATCGTAATTATTATTCCAGAGTGTTGTATTGTTTGCTTGAACCGTACAAACGGTTTTTACATCACCTGTTTTTTCTGGTGCATTTGGTGTAGCGGTGGTTGTGCCTGGAATAAAAATACCTATGTTATCTCTAATTATATCGTTTAGAATCTCTGACCCAAAACCAGCCAAATCGCTCATGTATCTTGTTTTTGAAATGCTCAATCGTACAATAGCATCAACATTTAAAATTTTGCATAATTCTACATCATCATGCGAAGATATGTTGGTGTAGTTTATATTTTTGTTTTGTAAAAGAGAGTTTGTTTTTTCTAGTGAAACAATGTTGACTGTAGTCTGAAATTTTTTATCGTTACCATAAGCCAAAATCTTATTGAAAATTGATTGTTGAAAAGTTTTACTTTCAGCCATTTCAATTTTCTCAATGTCTTTTAAAGTTAATTTATTTGGCTTGTTACCTAAATATTTTAGTTCAACAGGCAAAATCGCAATGTTTTTATGAGATGCAGTTAAGTCATCAAAATTGCTGTTTGTATAATATTTATGACTGCATGAGGCTAAAATGATTGCAAACAAAAGGGTTGTAATTTTTTTCATAAGATTTTTATTAAATTATTTTGCAAATATATCTTTAAATTGACTCTTTACTTGCAATTGTAATCATTTTTTTAAGAAAATTTTTTATGATTTCAAAAATTTGTAACCTAAATTTATGAATCATCATTACAATTAATACGATTATTGAAGTATTCAATTATCATAATTTGTTCAGAAAACTCCAAATTCAGAAAACTTTGCAACGTAATTTTATATAAAATAGGCTATTGCAATACCCACTATTATCATAGAAATTTTGGCAATATTGAATTTGTGACCTTCGCTACTCTCAAAAATAATTGTGGAGGAGATATGAAATAAAATTCCAATCACAACTGCGGTAATTTCATTGTAGAATTGATCTAAAAACGATAAATAATCTGCAAGAAGTGTTCCCAAAGGTGTCATAATTGCAAAAGTGAGCATAAAAATGAAAATCGCTAATTTATTGAGGCTTGCATTGTTGAAAAATGTGGTTAGAATAATTGCTATTGGCAAGTGATGTATGGCGATTCCTGTGGCTAATTCTGAATGATGATTGACAGGAAAACCTTCAAGAAGTGCATGAAGACAGAGTGAAATGAAGAGTAACCATGGAATTTGATTCATTTTTTCATGACCATGAACATGTCCGTGCTCCGCTCCTTTTGAAAAAAATTCTAAAGAAATTTGGAATAAAATTCCAATCATTATAAAAATACCAACCGATTTATTTTCAGATTCGAAAATTTCTGGCAATAAATGAATTACTGTTAGAGATAGCAAAAAAGACCCACTAAATGCGAGTAGTAACTTTAGATTGGTTTTATTTTTAGGTTTCAAAAACAAGGCAATTGCGTAACCAATAATTACAGAAAATAATGGCAATAGATAACTCATTATTTAAAAATCATGATTAAACGTTCGCTATCAAGTTTATGAAACTTTTTGAGTTTGTAATCCCCAAAAAGGTCTAAAAGAAAAATCCCTGCTTGTTCCATCAATTGTTCGAAATCTTGTAATGTGAATGCACGAACTTTTTCTGTGAAATGATACTTTTCTCCTTTGTCCTCAAAATCTATCTCCTTAAAAATATATCCATCCTTGTGGTATCTTTTGATTTTGAATTCAATTTCATCGACAATTTTGATTTCCTCTGGAACTAAATTTGCAATTACTTGATTCACATTCATAAAGTCAATAACTCCAAATCCATATTCTGAAAGACTTTCTTTGATTGAAATTAATGTTTTGAGGTTGTCTTCCTCATTTTCGAAATACCCAAAACTTGTAAAAAGATTAAAAATTCCGTCAAATTTTTCTTCAAAAGGTTCTCGCATATCATGAACTCTAAAATGCAGGGATGTATTGGTATTTTTACTGGCAATTTCTATGCTGTTTTCAGATAAATCTACACCCAAAACATCGTAACCCAATTGGTTTAAATAAATCGAATGACGCCCTTTTCCGCAAGCCAAATCTAATACTTTTGAACCTTCATCCATGTTTAGATAATGCGTTAAATTATCCATGAAAATTTGGGCTTCACGATAATTTCTATCTTTGTAGAGTATGTGATAATAGGGCGAATCGAACCAAGAATCAAACCACTTTTTTAGATTTTGATTAGTTTGAGAATCGGAATTTGTTGTATTTGACATTTATTATGTTTTGAAAACCATTTAAAATGCAAATTTAGACTATTTTTGCAAAATATTACACAGAGACTCACATTAGGATTTTATTTATTTGAATTCTAATATTAAATTTCTTTTTGTTTTTTTATTATGGAAAATTTTAGGATGATTGCAAAAACCTTTTTTGGTTTTGAAGAAATATTGGCTAATGAACTGAAAACTCTTGGAGCGCAAGATGTTGAACAAGGAGTTCGAATGGTAAGTTTTAAAGGCGACAAAGGTTTTATGTACAAAGCCAACCTGTCTTTGCGAACGGCATTGAAAATTTTAAAACCCATTTATTTTTTCAAAGCAAGAAACGAACAAGATTTATACAAAGGCGTTTCTGGCGTAAACTGGTCTAAATTTCTCAATGCCAATCAAACTTTTGTAATTGATGCAACGGTACATTCAGAGTATTTCAATCATACCGAATTTATATCTCAGAAATGTAAAGATGCTATTGTTGATCAATTTAGAGAGCGAACGGGTCAACGACCGAGTATCGAAAAAATGCATCCAGATTTGAGAATCAACATTCACATTGACAAAGATCAAGTGTCAGTAGCATTGGATACTTCTGGGAATTCGTTGAATCAACGTGGCTATAGAACAGCCACAAATATTGCTCCTATTAATGAAGTTTTGGCTGCAGGAATTCTATTGCTTTCGGGTTGGGATGGGCAAACTGATTTTTTAGATCCAATGTGTGGATCTGGAACATTTTTAGCCGAAGCCGCAATGATTGCCTGCAATATTCCAGCAAATATTAACCGAAAAGAGTTTGCTTTCGAAAAATGGAATGATTGGGATAATGATTTATTTGACAATATTTCGGGTAGTTTATTGAAACGAATTCGCGAATTTCATCATACAATTGTTGGTTATGACAAGGCACCAAGTGCTGTTCAAAAAGCCAAAGACAATATAAAAAATGCTAATTTAGACGAATATATAAAAATAGAAGAACGCAATTTCTTTGATACTGAAAAAACAACAGAAGGCAAGTTACACATGACTTTTAATCCTCCTTATGATGAGCGTTTGGACATTCACATGGAAGGTTTTTATAAAAATATTGGTGACACGCTCAAGAAAAACTATCCAGGAACCAACTCTTGGTTTATAACCGGAAATTTAGATGCTTTGAAGTTCGTTGGACTCAAACCATCAAGAAAAATAAAATTATTTAATGCCAGTATTGAAGCCCGTTTGGTAAAATACGAAATGTACGAAGGCAGTAAACGAACTAAATTCCAAGTTCAAAAGGAAGACTAATTTTTAAAAAAATAAGATGTCAAAACTACAATATCGCGCTTTTTTCTATCAACTCATTTGCTTTGCAACGCTGTTTGTGTTGTTTCGCTATTTAATTTTCAAATACATCGATCTGACAGGATTTTTTATACCCTTTACGGCATTTATACTCGGAACTATTTTGGCTCCGAAATTCAAGGCATTAAAAACTAAAGATGGTGAAAAATTATACATGAGTTGGTTGTTTTTGAAAGGAATGAGAGAAATTGGATAATGAAATCGTTTACAATAAAAAGTATATTCCTAATTTTTAATTTAAGAAATCAAAAAAGTTTGTAACTTTGTTTAAACATAATATTTGTAATTCAACACTATGAATTTCACTAAAACTACTGAGCAAGCCTCAAAATACGAGCATTTAGAAAAAATGTCGGTTCAGGAATTGCTTTCAAATATCAATAACGAGGATAAAACTGTGCCTTTTGCCGTTGAAAAATCTTTACCTCAAATTGAGCAATTAGTACACGAAATTGTTTCTAGAATGAAACTTGGAGGAAGAATTTTTTACATAGGTGCTGGTACTTCAGGACGATTAGGAATTTTAGATGCCTCTGAATGTCCCCCAACTTTTGGCGTTTCATCAGATTTAGTTAACGGAATTATTGCTGGTGGCGATTTTGCAATTCGAAAGGCTGTTGAAAATGCCGAAGATAATACTGAAAATGCTTGGATAGATCTATCGGAATTTAATATAAATAAAAATGATGTAGTCATTGGAATTGCCGCTTCTGGAACCACTCCATATGTAATTTCTGGTTTAGAGAAATGCAATCAAAATAATATTTTGACTGGATGCATCACCTGTAATGAAGGTTCTCCGTTATCCAAAACTGCTAAATATCCTGTAGAGGTTGTTGTTGGACCAGAATTTTTGACAGGAAGTTCGAGGATGAAGGCTGGTACTGCGCAAAAATTAGTTCTAAATATGATTACTACTGCTGCGATGATTCAATTGGGCAAGGTAAAAGGAAATAAAATGGTCGACATGCAACTTTCGAACGATAAATTAGTTGATCGTGGCGTGAAAATGATAATGTCTGAAATTGAAGTTTCTTATGAAAAAGGCTCTGAATTGCTACAAAAATTTGGAAGCGTTCGCAATGCTGTAGATAATTACAGTAATTCTTTATGAAAAGATTAAAAATATTTTTTTTTATACTTTCATTATTTTTTGTAATTTTTTTACTTTTTCGGAATCAAAACAACTCCTTTTTTTCTAGTGCATATTCTAAAGTTAAGTTGGAGAATTATCCTAAAACATTAGACAGTATAAAAATTGTAAAACAAAATTTAAAAGGCAAATCGATAAAAAGTATTGGTTTAAAATTTACAGAAATAGTGACTGATAAAATTTTTCCCTATTGGTATGGAACAACTTGGGATTTCAATGGAACAACACAAAAACCAAATGAAGGTAAAATTGCTTGTGGTTACTTTGTAACAACTACTTTAAAGCAAATTGGATTAGACATCAATAGAGTAAAACTTGCCCAGTCTGCCTCTGAAGAAATGATAAAAGAGTTAGTAAATAAAGAAAATATTTACAGATTCTCGAATAAAACAATTGAGGAGTTTGAAAAATCATTAGAAAAAATTGGTAACGGAATTTATGTAGTGGGTTTAGATAATCATACTGGCTTTGTTTTGATTTCTAAAAATGGAAATTATTTTATTCACTCCAGTGGAATTTTCCCTTACAAAGTTGTAAAAGATAAATTATCAGAATCAAGCATAATTATTCACTCCAAATATAGGGTTTTAGGAAATTTATCCGCTGATGAAGATTTATTAATAAAATGGGTTAAAAATTAAAAACATGCCAACCAATAAAAAAGTACTTTCAAAAGGTGTTCAATATTTATCAGGTGCTTTGCCCCTATTCTTTATTGGTCCATCAGTTATTTACAACTCACAAATGAATTTAGGAAATAAATGGCATTATTTAGTTTTAGGAATTGGTATTTTGATTTGTCTTGGCGCAATGTTTTTGATGTTTTTGGGAATAAAAACAATTATGAAAAGTATGTTTGATAAATAATGGAAAATCTAATAAATATAAACCAAACTTACGAAAAAGTAAATCTCATTAATTCAAAACTCAATAATCGTGAGTTCGAAGATTGTATTTTCAAGAATTGCGATTTCTCAAATGCTGATTTTTCATACAATTCCTTTATTGATTGTGAATTTATAGATTGTAATCTTTCGATGTTGCAAATGACAAATGTGAGTTTAAAAACTGTGCTTTTTAAAAACTGTAAATTACTTGGGATTTTATTTCACAATTGTGATGATTTTTTGTTTCAAGTGGAGTTTCAAGATTGTGTTTTAGATTACGCCTCGTTTGCTAATAAAAAAATGATTAAAACAAAATTTAATTCCTCATCAATGAAAGAAACAACTTTTATTGGAGCCAATCTCACAAATTCAATTTTCGAAAATTGTAATCTTGACAATGCTATCTTCAACGAAACCATTTTGGCTGGAGCCGATTTTACATCTGCGTTTAACTACAAAATCGATCCAGAATATAACCCAATGAAAAAAGCAAAATTTTCTACTTCGGGAATTTTAGGTTTGTTAGATAAATATGATATTTTGGTAAATTAAAAATTAATATTATTGCCATGGAAATCAATGCTAAATATCTTGAAAACGTAAAAAATCAATTTTTATATTACAAAACCATTGGAGAAAAAGCCATCAATCAACTCGAAGAAAATCAATTATTTCTGAGTTTCAATGATGACACCAATTCGATTGCAACAATTGTCAAGCATTTATCTGGCAATATGCTTTCGCGTTGGACTGATTTCTTGACAACAGATGGCGAAAAAGAATGGCGTGACCGAGATTCAGAATTCGAAGAAAACAAAGTCTCCAAACTAGAACTTTTAGCATCTTGGGAAAAAGGTTGGAACTGTTTCTTTGATGCGTTAAATTCTATACAACCTGGCGAACTTACAACTTTAGTATATATTAGAAATGAAGGTCATACAATTATGGAAGCAATCAACAGGCAATTAGCACATTATCCATATCATGTTGGGCAAATTGTTTTTTATTCAAAGATGTTAAAAACATCAGATTGGGAAAGTCTTTCGATTCCAAAAAACAAATCAAATAATTATAATTCTGAGAAATTTTCTAAAGAAAAAAGTATTAGGAATTTTACCAATGATGAATTAAATAAACTCAAATGAAAAAACTACTTCTGTTACCAATATTTATAATTTTTTTTTCTTGCTATGATTATGAATGCAATTGCAAATTATATAAAACAGGAAAATTCGAATTTGTTCAAGAAATCGAAGGCGTAAAAAAAACAACTATTTTTGAGCGCACAGAAAATCTACAAATCGAAAACTACGATGGCAAAATCGACACAGCATCGGTACGCTGGGTGAATGATTGCGAATTTGTGCTGCAAAAGTTACATCCGAAAAACATGCAAGAACAAAAAGCAATTTCAATGAGAATTATTTCGACCACTAATAAAACGTACACCTTTGAATATTCATTTGTAGGAAGCGAAAAAAAGGAAAAAGGAACTGCCAAAAAAATTTAGATTACAGAAAGAAAACTTTAAAATTTGCATTACAATTAAATTTCAATATTTTTGTAACAAATCAACAATTATCAACGTATAACTTTCTTTAAACCTATTACAAATAAATTAAAAACCCAAAATGATTGAACTTTTATCGAATTCTAGTGCTTGGATTGCTTTATTGACATTAACTTTTTTAGAAATAATTCTCGGAATTGACAATATTGTTTTCTTATCGATCGTTTCAGGAAAATTACGAGAAGAAGACCAACCAAAAGCAAGAAAAATTGGTCTTTTGTTAGCAATGGCTTTTAGAATTGTATTACTTTTTGGGATAACTTGGGTTTTGAGTCTTCAAGAAACACTTTTCGGATTTGATTTAGGATTTTTCTCTGCTCATATTACTGGTCAAAGTATCATTATTTTTGCTGGAGGATTATTCTTATTGTACAAATCAGTTTCAGAAATTCATCATAAAATGGAAGGAGAAGAAGATTCAGAATCAGGAAAAGCGAGCAATACTTTGACCGCGGCAATCATTCAAATTGCAGTTTTGAATCTGGTATTTTCGTTTGATAGTATTTTAACTGCAGTTGGATTAATCAGCATGAAACCTCTAAATGAAGGTGGTTTTGGATACGATGGTGCACTCGCAATTATGATTCTTGCTATTATAATTTCAATCACAATAATGATGATTTTTGCTGGACCCGTTAGTAAATTTGTAAATCAACATCCTACTATTCAAATACTTGGATTATCCTTTTTGATATTAATTGGAGTAATGCTAATTGCAGAAGGTTCGCATTTAGCACATTTTAAATTCGGAAATGACTCAGAAGTTGGTGTGATTCCAAAAGGATATTTATACTTCTCAATCTTCTTTTCATTGTTTGTAGAATTTTTGAATCTAAGAATGAAAAAAACTAAAAATCCAGTACAACTTCATAACAATCAAATTATGGATGAAGAACTAAAAGATACTGATGTATTGGATTAAATAAGTTTAAAACCTTTTCTAATTTAAACTATTTACAAGATTTTTTTGAAAGTTTTTCTTCTGCAATGTGTCACAGGTTCAAAGTTTTTCCATAACAAATGAATGGCATGATTGTCTGCTAACTCTGGTGTTCGGATACAGTTTTGAATTCCTTTTTCTGTAAATGTAGTGTGCATTTCTTTAAAAAGAATGGCATGAACTCCTTTGTTTTGGTATTCTGGATGCACTCCAATTAAGTAAAAAGTTACATCTTTTGAATTTTTTCGAGCATGTAACATATGAAAAATTCCAAACGGAAAAAGTTTTCCTTTGGCTTTTTGAAGTGCTTCAGAAAAACTAGGCATTACGATTGCGAATGCTACCAAATTCCCGTCTTTATCTTCCACAAATTTTATGTATTCGGGATTTATAAAACTGATATATTTTTTCTTAAAATATTCCTTTTCTCTTTCTGATATTGCAACAAATGAAGATAAATTGGCATAAGAAGCATTAAACAGATCAAACATTTTATCAACATGTGGCAAAACTGCTTTCGTTTTTTTGAAATTTAATGGTTTGAGATTGTATCTTCTTTTGATTAATTCTTGTGCTTTGTCAAAAAATTCTAGTTTCACGTTTTTAAACGGAAATTTGTTTTCGAGATATTCTTTTTCCACAACAAAGCCCAATTGTTCGAAATGTTCGGCATAGTAAGGGAAATTGTACCAAGTTATCATTGTTCCGATTTCGTCGAAACCTTCAGTTAAAACACCAACTTTGTCAAGATTCGAGAAACCCATTGGTCCTTCAACATATTCGAGATTATTTTTTCGCCCCAATTCATACACTTTTTCAAGCAATACTTTTGTAACTTCTAGATCATCAATTACATCAAACCAGCCAAAGCGAACTTTCTTTTTTTGTTGGCTGTTAACTTCATTCCAATTAATTATTGCTGCAATTCGTCCAACAATTTTGGTGTCTCGATAAGCCAAATAAAAATAAGCTTCAGCATTTTCGAAAGCAGGATTTTTAGTTTTATCAAACGTTTCAAGTTCATCAGCGATAATTGGTGGAACCCAAAATTTATTTTCTTTATATAATGAAAATGGAAATTTTATATAATCTGTTAATTCTTTTTTTGAAACGGCTTCTTTAATCGAAATCATTACTATGTTTTTGGAGTTTTCACTTCATCTAAACGTTTCTTGACTTTTGCTTTTTCCTTGGCATTGTTGTCAGATTTGTTTTTATCAATGTTTTTGATTCGAACTTCTTTATACAATTTATCAAATCGCCACGACAAACCAATTCCACCAAACACAATAGAAGGTGTGTTTTTTGTGTTAGTCGAAATTGAGGCATCTATTTGCATATTTTTATCAAATAAATAAGCAATACCAGTTGTCAAATAAAAATCTTTTATAAATTCACTGGTAACACCTTTATTTTCTAAAAAAGCAGACCAATGATCGTCAAAACCTTTGGTATAAGTCACAACATAACCCAAAGTTGGGTTGAGTGTTCCAATATTATCATAAAATAAATTGGTAACAAAAACATTGCTTCCTGGAAATTGATTTTGTGTAATCAACATTACTTTTGGAGAAATTGATTTGTTTAACGTTGAGTTAAAATCGTTTCCACTAGAATTGAAATTCATTCCCGCAAAAATTGATACAGACGGAATTAAACTTTTCCATTTGAATTTATTATTCGCCGCATAACTGTAGATATTCGGCGTATCATCTAATCTTTTGTAAGGATCATAAAGCAAGTATTTAGCACCAAGTCCAAGTTTTTTAAACCCACTTCGACTAAAATTAACATTCGATGATTTGAATTTATCCCCTTGATATTGCAAATTACCAATAAATTCTAATTGTTCTTTAAGAAAACCATATCGAACCACTAATTCCGTTCCATAACCAGGAATGCTATATTTCAAAAAAGGATCATTCTCTTTGATTTTATACAATCCTGCTTCGACTTGGAGAATCGTTTTTCCTACTGCAAATGCAGACATAGATTCACCAGGACGATTCGAATTTATCAAATCTGTAAACTGCGCCGAAACTTTGTTAAAGGATAAAAAAACTAATAAAATGAATGTAAGTCGATTGCGAAGCATAATTATAATTTAATATTTCGATTCAAATATAGTATTTTATTATTTATTTAAGAATGTTAATTTAAAATTGATGATTCATTTTGTTAAATTTGTAAAAAATATTAATCATGCAAACGGCATCTTTTACTGGATTTATAAAAGTGATTTTCGAAATCATTCTGTTTTTTTATGTAATAAAGTTTTTAGCAAAATTATTTTTACCCGTTTTAGCAAAAAAAGTAGTTCAAAAAGCGCAAGAAAACTTTAACAAACATCAAAATAATGGTTTCAATGCAAATGAAAATGACGAAATTGTAAACAATTCAAAGTCTGACAAACCACGAGAAACCAAAAAAATTGGTGAATACGTCGATTTTGAAGAAATTGACTAAATTTGCATTTAAAATTAGTTGGTAATTCTAAAAAAATCCAACCTCAATCTCAAACCTTTTTAATGAAGCATTTACAAAAATTCTATCCTCACGCACTTGCGATTTTCGGTTTTATTATCATCTCACTAATTTACTTCTATCCTGTTCTTGAAGGAAAAAAATTGGCACAATCTGACATCCAACAATTTACTGGAATGGCAAAAGAACAAAATGATTTTCGTGCCTCTGAAAATGCAGAACCCTATTGGACGAATGCTGCTTTTGGTGGAATGCCAACGTATCAATTAGGAGCCAAATATCCCTATGATTTTATAGGAAAAGTGGATGATTTACTACGTTCTTTGCCTCGACCAGCAAACTATTTATTCCTCTATTTTTTTAGTTTCTACATACTTCTTTTGGTTTTAAAAACAGACCCACTCAAAGCATTTTTTGGCGCTTTGGCTTATGGTTTTTCAACCTATATGATTATTATTCTGGGAGTTGGTCACAATTCAAAAGCAAATGCAATTGGTTATATGCCAATGGTTTTAGCAGGAATTATTATGGTTTTTCAAAAAAGATATATTCTTGGGGGATTACTGACCATGATTGCGGTTGCACTCGAAATAACAGCGAATCATTTTCAAATGACCTATTATTTATTATTCTTGATTCTACCCATTTCCGTTTATTATGTATATAAAATTATCAAGGAAAAAGATCAAAAATCATTACTAAAAACTTTCGGAATTTTTACGATTGCAGTTATTTTAGGAGTCGGTACAAATGCAACATTGCTTCTTTCTACGTCTGAATATGCAAAAACAAGCACAAGAAGTGATAGTGAATTGGTCTATGACGAAAATGGAAAAAAAGCAGAAACTCAAAATGCCATGACCAATGATTATATTACACAATATAGTTATGGAATCGCAGAAAGTTTAAATCTAATCGCTCCACGACTGTTTGGTGGTGGTGATTCAGAAAAATTAGACGAAAATTCGAGTTGTTATGATATGGTTTTGCAACAAGGCGCAACTGATGATGAAGCCAAACAATTCACTTCACAACTACCAACATATTGGGGCGATCAACCAGGAGTTTCAGCACCCGCATACATTGGAGCATTAGTCTTCTTTTTATCGATTTTATGCTTTTTTGTAGATAAACGAAAAATAAAATATGCTTTTCTTGCTGGAGCAATAATATCGTTAGTCCTTTCATGGGGTAAAAATATTGCGTTTTTAACTGATTTTTTTATTGATATCGTTCCTTTGTATAACAAGTTTAGAGCCATTTCATCCATTCAAGTTTTGTTAGAACTATGCTTTCCTGTACTGGGAATTATGGGTTTACAATCTTTTTTTAAATTAGGAAAAGACAAAAAATGGATAGCACTTTGGAAATCATCTGCCGTTGCTTTTGGAATACTAATTTTGATTTTTATTTGCAAAGGAATGTTCAGTTTTGCTGGTGGAAATGATGCCTATTATGTACAACAATATGGGAAAATGGGACAACCATTTATTGATGCTTTGCGTGAAGACAGAAGAACTATGTTTTCAGCAGATTTGTTACGTTCTGGATTTTTCATTTTAGTTGGAGCAGGAATCCTTTGGCTTTCGATAAAAGAGAAATTAGTTCAAAATACAGCCGTTGTAATGATTGGGATTTTTATGATTGGTGATTTAGTTTTTGTAGCTAAAAACTATGTTGATGGCAAAAAATTTGTTAGTGCAAGCGAAGTTGATGTTCCATTTGAACCAACAGATGCGGATTTGGAAATTCAAAAAGACAGCACGAATTATCGTGTTTTTGAAATTGGCGGAACTTTTACAGGTCGGGCGTCCTATTTTCACAAATCAATTGGAGGATATAGTGGCGTGAAACCACGAAAAATGCAACAACTTTTTGACTATCAAATTGCAAAAAACAATATCGAAGTGTTGAATATGTTGAATGTGAAATATGTCATAAAAGAAAACGAAAAAGGAGAACCAACGGCAATTCCAAATCCTTATAACAATGGAAATGCTTGGTTTGTAAAAGAACTCAAAAAAGTAAATACTCCTGATGATGAAATGAAAGCTCTTGATAAATTAGATACTAGAAATGTTGCTGTTTTTCAAGTTGAACCTTTTATTAAAATCATTGGAAACCAAAAATTTGCAAAAGATACTTTAGCAACTATTCAACTTGATAGTTACAAACCAAATGATTTGAAGTATTCATCGAAAAATGTAAATAAAGGTTTTGCTGTTTTTTCTGAGATGTACTATAAAAATGGTTGGAATGCCTATATTGATGGAAAAAAATCGGGTCATATGAAAGTAAACTATTTGCTACGAGGAATGGAAATTCCTGCTGGAGATCATAAAATAGAATTCAAGTTTGAGCCAAAAGTCATCAAAACTGGATCTACAATTGTACTCGTTAGTTTGTTTGGAATGCTTTCATTTTTGATTAGCGGGATTTATTTAGAGCGAAAAAAATTGAAAATTTAATTTGTATATTTGATAAGCATTAATCTTTTAAGTTATATACAAATGGAAGTTACTAAATTAAATCATGCTCCTCCTAAAGTAATGGAAGCTAGATACATTGAAGAAGCCAGAAAATTGACTTATCAACAAAGATTTGATAAATTCATTGCAATTTATGAACTTTCTTATATGTTGAAAAACGCAAAAAAATATTCAAATCAAAATAGTTTAAAAGTTTAGTAAAAACTTTTAAACCTCAAACTTCTAAACTTGAATAATAAAGTTCTAATAATTACCTATTATTTTCCACCCGCAGGCGGTCCAGGTGTGCAGCGTTGGTTGAAATTCGTAAAATATTTGCCCGATTTTGGTATTCAACCTATAGTATATATTCCTGAAAATCCTACATATCCAATTATTGATGAAAATTTGGTATCGGAAATATCCCAAAAAGCAATAGTTCTGAAACATAAAATTTTTGAACCCTATCAAATTGCCTCTTTTTTTTCGTCAACTAAAACCAAAAAAATTAGTTCTGGAATTATTCCAAACCAAAAAAAGCAAACCTTTTTAGAAAAAACTTTGCTTTGGATTCGTGGGAATTTATTCATTCCAGATGCAAGGATTTTTTGGGTAAAACCGTCAGTGAGGTTTCTTGAAAAATACATTTCAGAGCATGATATTAAAACCATAATTACAACTGGACCACCACATAGTTTGCATTTAATTGGAATGGAATTAAAACAAAAACTAAACTTAAATTGGATAGCCGATTTTCGTGATCCTTGGACCACGATTGGATACCAAAAAGCATTAAAATTATCCACTTTTGCTCAAAATAAACACAAAAAATTAGAACACAAAGTTTTAAACCTTGCAGATACAATACTTGTTACTAGCAAAACTACAAAACAAGAATTTCAGGTTTTGACTAACAAGCCAATCGAAGTAATTACAAATGGCTTTGATGAAGAAAATGTCAAAAAACAAATCTTGGATTCTAAATTTTCATTAGCCCATATTGGGTCTTTATTGTCAGATCGAAATCCAAAAATTTTATGGAAATCTTTATCAGAATTAATAAATGAAATTCCAGATTTCGAAAAAAATTTAGAAATAAAACTTATTGGAAAAGTGAGCCAAGAGGTTTTAGATACCATTTTTGACTTCAAATTAAACTCTTTCGTAACTAATTTGGGTTATATACCTCATTCAGAAGCCATTGCTCAACAGCGCAAATCGCAAGTTTTGTTATTAATAGAAATCGATTCAAATGAAACTAAAAGCATCATTCCAGGGAAATTATATGAATATATGGTTTCTGAAAGACCGATTATTGCTATTGGTCCAAAAGATTCTGATTTTCAAGAAATAATAACAACAACAAATTCTGGCGTTTTCTTTGATTATTCTGAGAAAGATAAACTGAAAACCGTAATTTTGAATTTTTATAATGACTTTTTAAAAGGTAATATAAAATCGAATGCCGTTGGTTTACAACACTATTCTAGAAAAAATTTAACGCAAAAGTTGGTAGCATTAATAAACAATACCTAACAGGTTTTAAAAACCTGTTAGGATAAATCTGAAATCTAAAATCTGCAACCTGCAAAAATGGGAATAGTTCTAAATCAGTCTATAAAAAATACCGTAATTACCTATTTTGGTTTTGGAATAGGTGCCATAAATGCGCTTTTTTTGTATACTAATTTTCTTGGAAAATTTCATTATGGAATTGTTGCGTTTTTACTTTCGGCAGCAAACATCATGATGCCTCTTATGGCTTTTGGCGTTCAAAGTACGATGATTCGATTTTATTCTAAATACAAGTCTGATGTTGAGCGCGAAAAATTCATGAGTTTTATGCTTTTTATGCCTTTGTTTTTGATCATCCCAATTAGTATAATTTCGATTTTTTTTTATAACCAAATCGCAACTCTTTTATTAAACAAAAATCCAGAAATCAATCCTTTTTTGTGGTTAATACCAGTTATTGGTCTTTGTATGGGATATTTCGAAATTTTTTATGCTTGGGTAAAAGTTCACATGAAATCAGTTTTCGGGAATTTTATTTCAGAAGTGTTAGTTCGAGTTATAGTGTTTGTTTTGCTATTTGCCGTTCATTTTGATTGGATTACAAAAAACAATTTTATTTATGGACTTTTTGTTGCCTATTTCATTCAATTTTTAGCCATGTTTTTCTATGCTTTAAAAGTCAAAACTCCAATCCTGAAATTTACTTTTCCACAAGATTGGAAAGATCTTTTTGGGTATTCTTTTTTTATCATACTTTCTGGTGGAGTAGGCGTTTTATTGATGGACTTAGACAAAGTTATGCTGCAATCGTATGTTAAAATCGAAAATATTGCCGTGTATTCTGTTGCGATTTTTATAGCCACAGTAATCATGGTTCCAAGTCGAGCTATGATGCAAATTATATATCCAATAACTGCTAGATTAATGAATGAAAACAAACTCGATGAACTGAATGAACTATACAAAAAGTCGGCAATAAACCTTCAGGTTTTTAGTGGTTTGATACTTCTTGGAATATTTTTAAACATTAAAGAAATGTATAAAATAATTCCAGATGATTATTCGGCAGGAATTACAGTAGTTTTCATCATCGGATTGACCAAATTTTATGATGCCATTTTAGGAAACAACAATGCTATTATACTAAATACAAAACATTATAAATCAGTTTTATATTTTGGAATTTTATTAACCATCATGATGATTGTTTTGAATGTAGTTTTAATTCCGCCCTATGGAATTGTTGGTTCAGCATGGGCAACGCTAATTTCTGTGATGGTTTACAATTCAATAAAATTACTTTTTGTAGTCAAAAAAATGAATCTGTATCCTTTTACTCTAAATACATTGAAATCTTTTGTAATAATTGCCATTGTATTTCTGGGGTTTTATTTCTGGGATTTTACATTTCAACCACTTTTGAATATTATACTAAAATCGATTTTAATAACTTTGGTTTATATTTTTGTAAATTACAAATTGAAAATTTCAAAAGAAATTAACGAAATCATTGAAAGATTAGTTAAACTAAATTTTCATTAAAAATTTTAAAGTATCTACATTATCTGCATAATCCCAAAGTTGTGGTTTTTTAGTTTGTCCAAAATCAGTAGAATCTTTGATTAAATGATTTGAAACAATACACTGTATTTGATCTTTTTCTAATTCTAATTTAGATTATGAATATTACATATTAATATCATAATCATAATTTAGTTATATTTGTATAAAATAATTCAAAATGGGATTTCCAGAAAAGAAAATCTTTACCGAAGCAGAATATCTTGAATTCGAAAGAAATGCAACTGAAAAACACGAATATTTTCAGGGTGAAATCATTCCTTTGCATAAAAATAACGGTTTATCAAATGAAATTAATGGAATGAGTGGTGCATCATTTGAACATAATGAAATTTCTGCAAATTGTATTTTTGAGTTAAAAACCAAATTAAAAGGAAGACCTTGTCGCACTTATGGCAGTGATTTCAGGGTAAACATTCCAAACATTTCCTTATTTACATATCCAGATGTAAGTATTTATTGTAACGAACCCCAGACAATCGACTCCGAAAAGGATTCGGCAACAAATCCTACAGTAATTATTGAAATTTTATCCAAATCAACAAGAAATTATGATTTAGGAGGAAATTTTTTGTTGTACAAACAAATCGAAACTCTAAAAGAATATATTTTAATTGATAGTGAATCGATTAAAGTAATTAAATATTCAAAAAATGATGATAATTCTTGGTTGATGACCGAAATGAATTCATTTAATGAAAATTTAAAATTGAATTCAGTTCAAGTCGAATTACAACTCATTGATGTTTATGATAATGTGAAATTTAACTAAACTAAATTTCCATTAAAAATTTTAAAGTATCTACGTTATCTGCATAATCCCAAAGTTGTGGTTTTTGGGTTTGTCCAAAATCAATAGAATCCTTGATTAAATGATTTGAAACAATACATTGTATTTGATCTTTTTCTAATTCTAATTTAGATTTTAAAATTTCCAAATCATCATAGTATTCATAAAAAACAGATGCTATCGGCGATGCATAACTTGTATCTTCTTTGATTGTCAAAAACTCATTATCTAACAATGCGAAATTACTCATCAAGAAAACCGCTTTATTATAATCGTAATTATTGGCATATTTCTCATATTTGATTACGTCTTGATACGGAAACATTCCATTAAAAAATTGGTCAAAATTATAATTTCTTGGAATAAATAATTTTGAAACATTGCGACAACCAAGTCCAAAATACCTAAAAATATCTTCGCCTAAAGCAATCATTTGTTCTTTACTTTCAGATTCATCAATTACAGCAACTGAATTTCGAGATTTTCGAATAATCGAAGGTTTATCTTTGAAATAATATTCAAAATATCGAGCCGTATTGTTACTTCCTGTAGCAATTATGGCATCATAATTTTCGAGTTTTCCATCAACAAAAGTGATGTAATTTTTAAAATTTACATTCACTGAAATTAAATATTTTACTAAAAAAGGCAGTAATTTTTGATCATTTGAGGATGTTTTGACTAAAACTTTGTGTCCAGAAATCAAGACTGAAAGAAAATCATGAAAACCAACTAAAGGAATATTTCCTGCAAGAATGATTCCAACACTTTTTTTGTGTTGTGGTTCGTTGCCAAAGTGTTTTGAAAAATCGTATTGATCAAGCCAAAGACTTAAATTCTCCTCTTTCAATGCGAGTGACCAGGATTCAATTGCATAAAAAACATTTTCAGGTGTGTACCAACCATTGTGCGACTGGGAAAGATTTATCAAATCTAAAAAATCTTTAAAAAACGCTTCATTATTCAAAACGTATTCACTTTCAATTGAATTATCTTTAGAAAATTGCCCTAAAAATTTCCCCAATTCAATAAAACCAGTTTTTATTTCGTTTTGTAACATTTGTTTATTTGCTTATGAATAGATTTGATTGTAATTTTGCACAAAAATAAGATAATAGTTAATAGAATTAAGAAAATAGAGCAAGGAAAATAGATTGATTTTTTTATAAATTCAATTTCTAATTTTTATTTTTGCTTCTTTAAAGTCTTTATTCTTTTATCTTTATTCTTTTATCTAAATAAAATGGCAATTATCATAACAGACGAATGCATCAATTGTGGTGCTTGCGAGCCCGAATGTCCAAATACTGCAATCTATGAAGGTGCGGATGATTGGCGATATAAAGATGGAACCAAATTAAAAGGAAAAGTAGTTTTGCCAGACGGAACAGAAGTTGATTCTGATGATGCTCAAACTCCGATTTCTGATGATATTTACTATATTGTTCCTGGAAAATGTACTGAATGCAAAGGTTTTCATGATGAGCCACAATGCGCAGCGGTTTGCCCTGTTGATTGTTGTATCCCTGATGATAATCACGTTGAAAGTGACGAAACTTTATTGAACCGTCAGACTTTTTTGCATAATGAGTAAAGACGAGAGTTTATTTCTTAAAATAATTTCAATCATTTTTATTACTTTCTTAATAATCGACTACATTAATCTAGAAAATTACAACATTTATGAGGGTAAAGTTATAGGATTTGACAATCACACAAAAAGTTATTCTGACGGAAAACGATCTAATGTGTTAATAAATTGGGACATTCCGAAAAATTGAGTATTATAAAAATAAAGATACTGTAAGATGCGATGATGGAATATTAGTGTTGGTTTCTTCATTTGAGTTAAATGAAAAAATTAGAGTTCTAGAGTCCAAAAAAGATGTTTATCAAGTAAAAATTTATTCCTTTTTTTATTATTGGATGAATCTTCAAGAAATTATTGTTGGATTTTTATTAACAATACTAATTTTTGGTTACTATTACGCTTTTATGAAAAAAAATCCTGAATTTTCATTCAGGATCTTTTTTTGATTTATAATTTAGAATTTGAAACCGAGTCTAGCATAATAATAAGCACCACTAAAACCCATTTGAACTGCATCAAAATATCCACCAGCTTCTGTGTTTCCTGTTTCATCTTGTTTATCAGGATAGATGTTTAACAAATTATTAGCCCCAAGACTTAGTTTTAACTCTTTTATAATTTGAATTCCTGCTGTAAAATCAGTTACTACTTTTGAAGTATAAATATTATCTTTTCCCGCATAATCTACTAATACAACATCGCTAAATCTTGTAAATGCTAATCCAGCATCAAATTTATGAATACTATAATTTAGATTTAATCCAAATTTACTATTTGGCGCAGAAGCTTTTAAAAACGCAATTTCTCGTTTTCCAAAAAATATTTCTGAATCTAAATTTTTATTTTTAACATTTAAAACTTCAAGAGAATTTATGTTTCCGATAGCAGTTATTCCAAATTTTGAATCCCCAAATGATTTTTTCCATGCTAAAACAAGATCTAATCCAATTGTACTAGTGTTCACACCATTTACAAAAAATTGTGCAGAATCTACATTAAGATTCAATGCAGTTGCGTCAAAATATCCTGTCAATACAATTCTATCTTTGACATTTAACAAATAACCATCAACAGTCGCTGTAAAATTTTTAAAAGTTCCCGTAAAACCAATAGAACCATTGATTGATTTTTCTTCTTTTAATTTCTCAATCCCAAAACCTTTTGTAACAGCACTCTCATTTTGAGCAAGTAAAACCTCAGTTGCTCCACCAGAATTAAAATTTGTAAAATTAGTATTGAAGTATATTTGAGCCAAAGATGGTGCTCTAAAACCTGTACTAAAAGAACTTCTGAAACTAATATTGTCTGTAAATTTTACTCGGTAGGCAAACTTCCAGTTCAAAGTGCTACCAAAATCACTGTAGTTTTCATAACGTAACGCAAGACTTAAAAGTAAATCCTTTGAAACATCAAATTCTGTATCAACATAAAAAGATTTACTATTTCTACCTTCATTTAAAACATTTTTTGGACTGAATCCAGGAAAACCTTGAGAACCAGAAGGCCTTGGGTCTCCAGAAACAGGATCTATAGGAGCAGATTGAGTTGCTGGGTTTGTTATAGGAATTCCATTTGTATCATAAAGAGCATATGAACCAACTTCTCCCGCAGCAATTTGATAGTTTTCGAAACGTAACTCCGCCCCAAATGCTAAGTTCATTCCATCCCAAACTGATTTTATATTTTTAGAGAAATCTAAATTTGTTGTATTTTGACTCAAACTGTAACCACCTGCTTTGAATTCTCTTGGGGAATTGGCTTGCAAAGAAGCATTTATAGTACCTTTTACTGTGTAATCAAAAATATTTTTACCATAAGCATTGCTTAAATCAATTTTCCAACCACTTTCGGTTTTTGTTCTAAAACCCGTTGCAGCAGAATAATCTTTAATATTTGATGTAATTCTGGGCGTATATCCACCAGGATAAATACTCTCTACAACTCTAGTACCACTATTTCTTGTAAAAGCATAAGCATCGGTATTTCTGTTATTAAAACCTCCAAAAGCATAGAACTCAATTTTGTCAGTAACTGGAACAGATGCATTTAGCATAATATTCAAACTCTTTATTCCTGCTTCTCCAAATCCTTTTCTGAAATCAAAACCTGGTCTTAACGTTTTTTCTTTACTAAAATATTCTGTAGTAAAATTTGCAAAGCCACCTTTTTTACCAATCTTCAAACCATAATTTAAACCTACTTTTAGAGAATTTCCATCAAACTTTTTATCAGAAGTATATGAATTTCCGTTTCCGTTTTGGTCTAGTCTATAACCCGATGTATTTGCTGTTCCAGGCAAAAAATCGCCTTTTG
>JANPDC010000009.1:0-5592 GCA_031431275.1 Bacteroidota bacterium | reverse complement strand
TTATAAAGTCTCCATTTTCATAGGCATGAATTCCTGTAAAATTTTCGTTTTTATTTTTATCTGTTACTAATAACGGCGTCCAGTTTACTGAATTAAAATGAAGTATACAGCCATTTTGTCCAATTGCAATAATATCATTTTCACTAATACCTGCAAATGCTTTAATAGTTTCAGTGCCATTTCCTGGTCCTTCGTATGTTTGAGTCCAATCAATTCCGTTCCACAAGTAAATATGACCCGAATAGGTTCCTGCTAAAACATAATTGTCATTTAAACCCCACAAAGCAGAAATATTTGGCGGTAGACCATTTGCTTTAATTTTAGGTAAAGCTATTGCAGACCATTTTGTATTTTCTTCTTCGCTTGAATAACTTCGGTTTAAAGGATTTTTCCATTTAAAATTTGCAGTTGTTGAAACAATTCCGTTGCAACTAGCCGTCCAAATCGACCCATTTAGAGATGCCCAAATTACTGAAAATTCATCATTTGTTGACAACGATCGAACAGGAATTAATCCATCTTCATCAATTGAAGGTATTCTGTATATACTACCAACTGGATAGTCATTTCCTGGTAAAATTACTAGATCATAATACCAAATTTCTGAATTTGATTCTACAACTCCAAGAATTACTCTTTCTTCTTTTTCTGTGCTCATAATTTTTTAATTTTTAATTTTTTTTTGTAAAAGTGGCTTATAGCATCTTGAAACTTTAATTTAGAATTATCAATTTAGAACTTTACTTGTAAGTAAAATAATTTATAGTTACTTGATTAGTTAACGTTGCTAATTCCTAAAATCTGAATTGCATCAAGCCGATGTTGTGTGCTCGGATTATTGAAAATTCATTAGATTAAAGTAATTAATAATTATCTTTGGCATCTTCATCGCAAACATGATAAAGTTCTAATTCACCATCAGAATTAAAATCTTCTAATAAAACAAATTTATTGTTAACTAAATCATTTTTATATTGTAAAAACCAATCTTCAAATGAATTTGAAATTAAAATTCTTCTCCCATCGTCATGCCACATTTTTATAACTTGACCAAAATTACCTTCAGATGATGGATCTAAATCTAAGCAGTAATGATTACAATCCATATCATCAAAGAATGGTATCCATAATATATTCCACCATTTTGGCTTTATTTCTTTATCTGGAATTGTTTTCTCTTCATTTCCTTTTTTGTCAATAAATTCGCCACCATCATAATGTTCTTTCCACATTTTCCAGCATTCAATTATTTCGTCAATTGACATTAATTTTGTAAATTCATAAAAACTAAAGGAAATATATGGGTCGAATTTAAACTCTTTTTGACCATTATGAATTTTGTAAAATTCAATGAAACTTGAAGGCAATTTAATCCCAACTAAATTTTCTAGTTCATTTATTTGTTCTTGAGTTGCACCATTTTTTAGATCACCACAAATTAAAGGAGCAATTTCCTTTAATTTAGAATCAACTGAATCCCAAAGTTGTGTTATATTCTCTTTCATAATCTTAAAGTATATAAGTTATTGTAATTTTAGTTATTCAAAACTATCTAAAATTAACAACGTCAACTAATTTTGAGCGTCTACAAAGCGTCTACATGAATAAAAAAATTACTTTGTTGCTTCTTTTATTAGAATTTCTAAATGTCAGGATTCTCTACAAATATTGCTCCATTAGGAATACCACTTGATGGCCATTTAGTTTTACTATCGTAAAAGGCACCTTCAAAATTCGAATTTTTTATAATTGCATTACTAAAGTTTGCATGAAATATTTCAGTTTTATTAAAATTTGTATTTGTTAAATTTGCATTTGAAAAATCACAATGATGCAATTGACATTCTGAAAAGTCTGAATTTGTTAAATCCGCAAGTTTAAAATTTGAAAGAGATAATCCTAACCCTTTGAGATTGGCATTTGTTAGTTTAGCATTTGTAAAATTAACTCCAATAGCAGTTCCACTTAAAGAAATCATATTGCATATCGTATTGCTAAAATTTGAATTATCAATACTAATATAATTAGCCTCAACATTTTCTAAATTCGCTCCTTCAAAACTACCTTTATCTGCATAAATATTGTTCATTTTGCAGTTTGTTAAGATTGAAGCAGTCAAATCGACTTTACTAAAATTACAACCACTTAAGTCAGAATTTTTTAAATTAGCATTTTTTAAAATTGACATTCTAAATGAAATATTAATAAGACTCGTATCATTCAATATTAAACCAGTTAAATTTTCTTTTTCCCCATTTCCTAATTTTAATTCAGAAATGAGTTTTTGTTTTTCATTAATTAACGATATACTCATAATATTTTTTAATTACTTTTAATGTTCAAATTTAACTCAAACCCATCAACCAAACTAATTTTGAGCGTCTACAAAGCGTCTACATGAGTGAAAAAACTACTCCGTGGCTTCTTTAATTAAAATATCTTTTAGATTGGTTTTGTTGATGTCGTAGAATTTTATTTTGGTTCTTTCGCATAGTAGTTCAAACGTTTTTTCGTTGCCTTTGTATAGCGTTTCTCCGAGATATACGATACTGAAGTTGATTTGTTTTTCTTGCAAGGCTAGAAGTAATTTTTCGGAATTTAAATTTTCACTTGATTTATTTTTTGCTTCTGTAAACTTCTTTTTAGTCGTAAAACGTATTTACTTAAGCTAACTTAAACGCTATATTTTTTTAAATTTTCTGATTCGGTAATTTTTTCAATTTTTACTAATTGATCTATAATCATACTAATTGCTTCACCTGAATTATATTTATTTAATAAATCTATTTTATCTACCATTGTGTTAACTAAGTCGCCATTAGCCAAATTATTATATACAATTTGTGATAAACAGAAATATTGGTGTATTTCATTTGATTCTCTTGATTCATGCCCTGACCATTCTCTGCTTTTTTGATCCATTATTTGTTGTATTCTTGAAGTTTCAAAATATTCAGCAGCATCTTTATATAGTTTTTTTAATGATAATATTTGACCAATTTCACTATATGCTGTATAATACATAGGGTCGATTTCTATAATTTTATTAAAAGCTTCTATACTTTTGTCTAGTTCATTTAATTTTGATAGTGCCTTGCCTATTGTAATAAACACTGAAAGTGCTTTAGGTTGTTTTTTTACATATTGATTTAAATAAAAAATACATTTTTCAAAATCCTCAAAATGATATGATTTATTTCCAGCAAAATATAAACTTTTTTCATCATTTGGATTAATTTCAAGTGCTTTTACAAAACATTGCAAAGCAATTTCATGTTCCTGAATGTTTTCAAATAAACAACCTTTTATAGAATAGCCTTCTGTTAAATTAGGGTTTATAGCAATAAATTCATCAATCTCATTTTTTGCTAAATCAACATTTCCTAAAAATGTATTATAAGCAACAAGTCGTTCAATAGCTTCTTTATATCCTGAGTTTATGGATAATGCCATTTTTAATGGTAAAATACCTTTTTCATAATCTTCACTGTAAGAATATACAATTGCTTTATTGTAATGGGGTTCTGCAAACTGAGCGTCATATTTTATTGCTTCATCATAGCAATTTAATGCTTCATCATTTTCGCTTAAATACTCGTATGCAATACCTTTACTATTCCATATTAATGGATCTTTTGGGGAACTAATTAATGCTTTTTCATAAAATGAAATTGCATTTTCATAATTTTGACTATCAAACTCTTTTTTACCATTTAAATAATCTAAATTCATAATTTTTCTATTTTAAGTTATTAATTAATTCAAAAATAACACAAACCAAACATGTTATCTAATTTTGAGCGTCTACAAAACGTCTACATGAGTGAAAAAAAACTCTGTTGCTTCTTTTATTAGAATTTCTTTGAGGTTGGTTTTGTTTAATATATCAATTTAGGACAAGACTTCCAAGTACAAAACAAAATATTGGTTTACTTAAAACCCCAATTGCCCCAAACCGATGTTGGCAGATTGTTTATTTTATTTTCTCTAAATCTATTCTTAATTTTTAAAATATCAGGTTATTGAAATTTATTTTTTATTCTGAAATTATAATCTCAGTTTTATCTTCTGGATTGTATTTTATATTAAAGTAATTGCCTGGAACTAATTTATATAAATCTGAAAAAGCAATAACTTGTGTGGCGGTCGCTTTCCATTTTTCTCCTTTTGCGTTTGTAACTTCAAAAAACAAATCCATTTCGGGTTTATCATTATAAGAAACACCTGTTTCTTCGGTTTTTAATAATATTCCTCTTGCTATAATTCCATTTTCTTTAAGTTTCTTTTCAAATTGGTAAGGAGCATAGAAAAAATAATATCCTATAAAAAGGAAAAAAGCAAACCAAAGTATGTTAGAAGTTTTAATTTTCATAGATTTTAATTTTTAAATTGAATATTTGGAATGTCTGCCAGCTCATAAAATTTAGCAACTGTACCATTATTAAATTGTATTTTTTTAAATTTCTCAAAAATTATATTTTTTAAATATTATTAATTTATTAAGCAAAATTATTTAAAATTAACAACGTCAACTAATTTTGAGCGTCTACAAATTGTCAAGATACAAAAAGAGTCGCCTTTCCAATCAAAAATTTCAATTCGGATCTATTATTATACTTGAAATGTCTTTTGGGTCATAAATTATTTTGAACTCTTTGTCAGGTTCCATAAGATAAAATTGTGTTATATCAATCCATATATTAGCTGTTGCTTCAAATTTTGATCCATCAATTTTTGTAACTTTTAAGTAAAATTTTATATGTTTTACATGATTAGAAGGCTTGTCTTGTGGATAAACACCTTCATCTTGAGACAGTTCTGATTTAATAACTAATGCAGTTCCTTTAATTCCATTTTCTTTTAAATTTTTTAATCTCTCTTTTTCTTTATTTACAGTTTTAGATAACCAAATTTGAAAACGTATACCTAGATAAATTATAATTGTTATTACTGCTATTACTATTATAGCTCCTGTTCTTTTTTCCGCATTCATAGTTTTAATTTTACCCAAAACTACCAAAAACCCATCACCCAACCTAATTTTGAGCGTCTACAAAGCGTCTACATGAGTGAAAAAATCACTCTGTGGCTTCTTTTATTAGAATTTCTTTGAGGTCGGTTTTGTTGATATCGTAGAATTTTATTTTGGTTCTTTCGCATAGTAGTTCAAACGTTTTTTCGTTTCCTTTGTATAGCGTTTCTCCAAGGTAAACAATACTAAAATTGATCTGTTTTTCTTGCAAAGCTAAAAGTAATTTCTCGGAATTTATACTCACACTAAATGAACCATCTGTGAAAAGTAATATCTTGTTTTTTCCTTCTTTTAACTTGTTGTTCGTTGCAATTTCTATTGCCTGCTCTATTCCTTGATTGATATTGGTTCCTCCTTTTGCTTTTAGATCATCGATTATATCACTAATTTGGTTTTTTAGATTACAGGATTTGTTTTCAAGTAATACTTTGGTTTTATCTGCAAAAGTTAATAGTGAGATTTTGTCTGACTCACGTTGTATTGCTACTAGGTATTTAGCATTTGTTTTAACTAGTTCCATTTTATCGCCCACATTCATGGAGTTTGATGTGTCTAACAAA
>JANPDC010000008.1:0-10103 GCA_031431275.1 Bacteroidota bacterium | reverse complement strand
TTAAGTTTATAAAAATGAAAGACAAAGTAATTGAATTAAATGCTAAAAATATAGAATCTTTACCCGTTAATTCTATTTATTGGAATTATCGTAATTCGGATGATGTTCTTATTGTAAAAGTTGTTGATTCAACTTTTCACAAGACTTCACAAAAACTCATAAGTAAATTTTATAAATCAATAAGTCCAATTAGTTTATGAGAATTAAATTTTTTGAAGATTGTTTAATTACAAATGGATTTAGAAGGTCTATTATAGTCGACACTACTAGAGGTAAATTAGAAGCCATTCCTAATAGCCTATATCATTTCATTAAAGAAACTGATACATTTTCAATTGAAGAAATAAAAAAAGAATATTCAAGTGATGATTGTGAAATTATAGATGAATACCTTGATTTCTTAATTCAGAATGAATATGTATTTTTTTTAGATGACTTATTCATAAATAATTTTCCTGCAATAGAATTAAAATGGGATTATCCTGCGAAAATATCAAATACAATTATTTCATTCCAATCTAAGACATGGAAAAGTAACATTGAAAAAATAATATTTATTCTAGACGAAATTAATTGTCAAGACATTGAAATTCGATTTGAAGATACGATTAATGAAAATGAAATAAAAGACTTAATTCTGTATTTCGAAAAATCAAGAATAAGCACAGTTAATCTAATTTTACCTTATATTGAGGTAACAAATGCCACTTATGATATATTAAGTAATTATTTGAGATTAGAAAAAATAATTTTTTACAATTTTCATAATGACCTAATAAACAAACAGAAACCTTATAAAACCAACCAGATACAAATAAGCACAAAAAAATTAAATGAAATATTTAAAATAACGAATATTAATCAATTTGAACCAAATCTTAAACTTTTTACTGAATCAAAACAGTTTCATACTTACTTCAATAGAAAACTTTATTTTGGTGTGAATGGTGAAATAAAAAATGCTCCTGAAAGTGATTTAATATTTGAAAGCATTGAAAATATCTCAAACATAAGTAAATTTGAACATATCATAGAAAAAGAATCTTTTAAAAAATATTGGCAAGTCAATAAAGATAGTTGTGACGTTTGTAAAGATTGTGAGTTTAGAAATATTTGTGTCGATAATAGATTACCTTATAGAAGAGAAAATGGAAGTTGGTATCATATAGAAGAATGTAATTACAATCCATATATATCTAAATGGGTTGGAGAGGAAGATTATTTCACACTACTGAATTCAGGGATTATTTCTGATAAAAATAATTTCATAATTGATTACGATAAAATCAAATTTATTAATGATAAGACTAAGCATAATTAAAATAAGGTCCTTTACAAATCTTCTTTTAATCAAAAAATAATTGAATACTTTTTATATTTGTAAAACTGATTTTTGATTACTTTTTTGTTATAATAATTTATATGGGAACAAAAAACTACATTTGTTCAATCAAATCATTTTATTTTTAAATATTTAAAAATGAGAAAAGATTTAGCACCAGAAAATTGGTTTGAAAAATTTGAAATATTTCCTGTGGATAGTTTGAAATTTAATGACCCTAAAAAAACTTTAAATTGGAAAAAAACTACTGATAAAAATGGAAAACCTACTTATACATTTACGATAAACCAATAAAATGATACAAAAAAACTTGATTACAATTTTAATTCTCTTTACAATACAAATTTTATATTCTCAAAATGATGAGAATATAAATCAACGATTAAGAGCACTTTCTAATAAAGACATTACTTTTTATAATATTGACGGATACAGTATAACAAGTCAAATATGGGATGCTGATTTTACAGAAAAAGGTCTCAAAAAACCATATAAAAAGTATTCAGTTAAAGAAGACGATTCTAAAGTCAAAGATGATAGTTTACAATTCAATAATTATCATATTGTAAAAAATGAAAAAATTACAGAGGGATTAACTCAAAATACATCGTATTATTTTGTTGAAAACAGCAATAAAACCATAACGATTGTTTCTTTCAACAAAATAAATTATCAAAACAAAAAATTTGAACGCAACTTTGTAAATTTAATTTTAAGTAACAAAATTCCACAAGAATGTTTTGACAGAATGTCAATTGAAAACATAAATTTTGCTGGACGCAAAATTAAATTGATGAGTAGTTGCTATTGGACAAACATAAATACTGTTCAATGTCCATATTATGGTGAAATGAATTGGTCAGTTCACAAAGAATTAGAAGATGCAAAACAATCCACAGAAAATCAACTTTTGGTTACTAAATCTCGTAAAGGTGGTAAAGTAATCTCAGAAGAAATTGTTAATATAATTTTTGAAGAAAATGAAATTCAAGCAAAAAAAGTAATTTACGATATCAAAGGTGTAAATTCATTATTGGTAGGAATGTCTGGAGGAAAAACTCTTACGATTTACTATGTTGCCTCGCCCGTTAGAGGAAACTTTGTAAGTTGTGTTATGAGTTTTTGGAATAATGACCAAATTGGCGAAAGTGGATTGCCACCGCTTTTAGATAAAGTAATGAAATTAAAAAAATAATTACTTCTGTTTACGAATGTTCAATGTAGTTAAAGTTTTATTCTTGATTCAAAATTACTTTGTAGTTAAAAATTAAATTTTAAATATATACATCTATCTAGCCAAATCCATAACATTCATAAACCTACAAAAACGAATAACGAAGTTTTAAAATAAAATTAATTTTTACTTAAAAAATAATTAATCTCATAGCAGTTTAAAACCACTTGCTGGCAGTTATTGAACAACACAAAACTAGTTACAAACTGAATTGAAAAATCTTGTTATTGATTCGTTTCTAGTTTTAAATAAAGTTTTAATGCATTAAAATACCTATTCTTTCAGCACTTTAATAGTTCTGTTTTCATCTCCCGATTTTATTTTTACAAAATACGTGCCCGAGGACAAATTAGAAACTTCGATACTTGCTTTGTTTGAATTTATTTGTTTTGAAAAAACTTTTTGCCCTAAGATTGTATAAAAACTAACTTCAGAGATTTCATAGTTTTGAGAAATATGTAGTTCATTTTTTATTGGATTTGGATAATAATTAAATCCTGTAACATCAAATTGGGTATTTGCTAAATTGCATGGACTTTGTATCGTAATTGTTATTGGGTTGCTTGTCGCTCCTTCATTTCCTCCTAAACCGCCTCCTGAAATCGGAAAATGACAGCCCGCTCCGTCATATAAAACACAAGTAAAAACATCACCTGAATTTGCTGGAATCAATGTTAGAGTTGGTCCTGTGGTTCCACCCTGAGATCCTCCAGAACCAGGAGTGCTGTATGGCTGACCGTTCAAATACCAAGCATAATATGGGTTTGTTCCCACAACATTTGTTCCTGTAGCGGTAAATGTAACCGAAGTTCCAGCACAAATTGTGGATTGTGTCACTGAAATAGAATTAGACAAAACGGTTGGGGTTGTTACATTCAAAATAGTAGAAACTACTGCAGTTGGAGAAGCGACACAACTTGCATTACTGGTTAGAGTACAACTCAAGACATCATTATTTAAAAACGTATTCGAGGAAAAACTTACAGAATTGGTACCCACATTTATTCCGTTTAATTTCCATTGGTATATAGGATTAGTTCCACCATCAATAGATGTTACATTAAAACTTTGTGTTCTAGATCCACAAATTGCAGTTGTTGGAATAAAACCAAAATTTAATGTTGGTGCTGCAACGTTTTTACTCGTTTGTACTACAATTTGTTCCGTAATTCCTTTTATTGTTCCACACAAAGGTGTAATTTCTAATTTGTAATTATCTAAACAGTGAATCGGACTAAAACTATAGAAAGTAGCATTTGCTGGATAAGTAAATGTAGTATAACCTGTCCAAGTATTTGAAGAGGCGTTATATAATCTTACTTTAAAATCGACTCCTGCTTCCTCCAACCACGAAACATTTATTTTGTTGTTTGAATTATCAACGACTACAGTTGCATTAGATACTTTTTTATTGTCGCAAACAGTAACATTACATGCAGAAATACAAGAAAGTGTATTCAAAGATGTATTTATTTTTGTGATTGAAGCTGCTGACCAGTTATTACTCAAACTGATAATGGCAGCCATAATATCTGTATCATGAACACAACCCAAATTGTGACCCAATTCATGAGAAAGTATACATCTTGAATAGTTTATATCAGACGCATAATCTTTAACAACTGCAATTCCTGATGTTCCACACATCACATAAGAACCTAAACCAATTATTGAACCTGTTCCTCCTTCGTTTTGCCAATGTATTTTTATGTCATATGTATTTACAAACATATTTGAAGCATTAGAACCAAAAGCATTGTAGTTGTCATAAATTTGTAACGTTGGTAACCAATAGTTACACAACGCAGGACAAGTTACAATATAATGCTCTTTCACCAAAAATTGAACATCATCTGAAAGACCGTTAGAAATAGTGTAGTTGGCTTGAGTCAAATTCAAAACTTGCAACGTTCTGTTGATTGCGGCATTTACAGAGCCATAAGTAGTATAAAAATTATAATCCATTGACATTGCTAATTCAATGGTTTTGCAACCTCCTGTTAAAATTGTTTTATTTGAATTATCAAATTTTGAAACTTCTTTAGTATCGTTTTTTGAATTTCCACAATTGAAATCTTCAGTAACAATATCTTTCAACTCATAAAAAACATAATCGTTTGAGTTTGAATTTCTATCGAACTTTGAAAGTGGCTCAATATAAAACTCGATTTTTGAATTTTTAATATAAATCGAAAATGAATTTTCAAAAGTCGAAAAAACAAATTGATTATCATTTGAAAAATCATAATTCATAAAATACTTACCGTCAAAACCAGTTTCGAATGTTGATTTTCTTTCCAAACCTTTTTCAGTTTTGATACCAACTACGTAGTCATCAGAAAGTATTTTATTTTCTTTTAATTTAAAATTATAATTATTTATGTAATCTATAGAAATTGATGTTCCGTTTGAAATTTTATTTAGTTGATTGTCTAACCTTAAAATTTTATAATTCCTAAAATTTTTTGACAAATCAATTTTAGAATTATTTGAATTAGTGAATGATAGTTTATTTTGAGAAAATAAATTCACAGAAATTAGAAATAAAACAATAACAAAAAAGTAGATTTTTTTCATGCGAGAAAAAATTTAGATTTGGTTTAATCAAATTTAGATTAAAATTCAATACCATTTACAAAGCAAATAAAAAACCCATTTCAGATTGAAATGGGTTTCACGATATTTTTAAGATTTTTTTAAATATTCCCAAGGAACCATAAGCATTCCGAAATTAACTCCTTTTTCTTTTCCTTGTACTTTGTGATGTAACTTATGAGTTCTTCGAACTGCTTTAGCATATCGATTATTTGCATTTCGAAACATCTTAAATCGTTGATGAATAAATATGTCATGAACTATGAAATAAGCCCAACCGTATGCAAAAATCCCCAAACCTATAGACAAACCAAGATCAAATATTCCGTTTTTCCATAGGTAAAAAAAAGTCATACTGATAACCGCATACACAATAAAAAATGCATCGTTACGCTCAAACCAAGATTCATGATCTTTTTTATGATGATCAGCATGCAAAACCCACAAAAATCCATGCATGATATATTTGTGACTAAACCAAGCCATAAATTCCATAAAGAAAAAAGTTGCAAAGAAAACTAAAATATACACTAACATAATAAACAAATTTTTAAATAAAATTCAACTTATAACTAAAATAACATTTTGCAAAAAGTCCATACTTTTGATAATCTGGAACTCTGATTCGAGTATTTTTGATTTCTGCTGATGGCGTACTTTTTAATCTCGAAAGTAATTTTTTGTAATAAACATAGGCGGTGTAAACACCTAATTTAGCATCTATTGGTAAATTTTGAATCCCTTCGAAACCAGCCTGAAAATCATCTTCAATTTCTTTAATGATTTTTAATTTTGAAACTTCATCTAATTTATTCAAATCAGTATCAGGAAAATAAGTTCTGTCTAGTCCTTCAAAATCTGCTTTTAAATCTCTAAGAAAGTTAACTTTTTGAAACGCCGAACCCAATCGCATTGCGGATGCTTTCAACTCTTCATATTGTTTGTCATTTCCTTTAACAAAAACCTTCAAACACATCAAACCCACCACATCGGCAGATCCAAAAATATACTCATCATATTCTTCTTTGGTTGAATACTCTTTTTTTGTCAAATCAAGTTTCATGCTTTTCATGAAAGCATTGATTAAATCCATTGGAATATTATACTTAGAAACCGTGTGTTGAAACGAATTCAAAATTGGATTCAAACTAATTTTAAATTTTAGAGCATTTTCTAAATCAGTCTCAAAAATACCAAACAATTCTTCTTTATTGTAATCGTGAAAACTATCTACAATTTCGTCCGCAAATCGAACAAAACCATAAATATTGTAAATATCTTGTTGAATTGCAGATCCCAACATTCGTACAGCGGTCGAAAAAGAAGTACTGTATGATTTGGTAACGTTTTTACTACAATCAAAAGAAACTTTGTCAAAAATGGATTTCATATATAAAATTAACTATTTTTATCTATTAATTCAGAGACCAATTTACCAGAAATAAGCGCTGGAGGTACTCCAGGTCCAGGAACAGTTAATTGTCCTGTGTAAAATAAATTTTTTACTTTCTTACTTTTCAATTTTGGTCTCAAAAATGCAGTTTGAAACAGTGTATTTGCCATTCCATATGCATTACCTTTATAGGAATTGTATTCTGATACAAAATCATTTTTACAAAAAGATTTTTTAAATACGATACTTTTTCGAATTTCTTGTTGCGTTAAATTTTCAAAACGATCAATAATTTTGTCAAAATAGTGCTCACGCAATTGTTCAGTATCATTAATTCCTGGAGCCAAAGGTACTAAAAAAAAACCAGATTCCATTCCGATTGGTGCTGCAGATTCATCTGTTTTTGATGGAAAATTAGCATAGAACAAAGGTTCATCAGGCCATTTTGGATCATCATAAATATCTTTAGCATGTTGATTGAAATCAACATCAAAAAATAAAGCATGATGAGAAATATTATCTATCTTTTTATCAAAACCCACATAAAACAATAATGATGAAGGAGCAAAAACACGGCTTTCCCAATATTTCTCTGAATATTGTCTGTAATTTTCATCTAGCAATGTCTCGGTATGATGATAATCCGCACCACTCAAAATAATATCTGCACCAATTGTTTGTCCATTGATAACGACAGATTTTGCTGTATTATTGTCAATGTTTATTTTCTCAATATTTGAATTTACATGAAAATTAACTCCTAATTCAGTAGCCAAAGTTTCCATAGCACGAACCACATCATACATTCCTGTTTTTGGGTGCCATGTTCCCATTCCGAAATCAGCATAATTCATAAAACTATAAAAAGAAGGAGTATCTGATGGTTTTGCCCCTAAAAACAAAACTGGAAATTCTAAAATTTGAATTAAACGTTTATTTTTAAATTTCTTTCTAACATCTTTACTAATATTACTCAAAAATTGTCCCACTTTCATGGCAGTTTTAGTAGTAATCAACTCCAAAGGTGAAATTCCTGGACGATATACTAAATCTTTTATAGCAATGTCGTAGTTATTTTTGGCATCTGAAATAAACTCCTGTAATTTTTTACCACTACCCGTTTCAATTTCCTCAAATTTTCTTGCAATTTCATCTAGATTGTCCGCAATCGATATAAAATCATTAATTCCATAATAAACTCTGTATGCAGGTGACAGTTTAATTAACTCATAATAATCAGACGTTTTTTTACCAAAATCAGCAAAAAAACGATCAAAAACATCTGGCATCCAATACCAACTCGGTCCCATATCAAAAGTGAAGCCTTCTATTTTTAATTGTCTCGCTCTTCCTCCAACCGAATCATTTTTTTCATAAACTGAAACTTTGTGACCTAGTTTTGCTAAATAACAAGATGCTGAAAGAGAGGAAAAACCTGACCCAATAATAACAATATTCTTTTTCATTAAACTCAAAAATGCAATAATTTTAATTCTTCAAAGATAAAAATTACAATTCTTCTACCAAATCTTTTATGTTAGTAAATAATTTAATTTTTGAAGGTAATTTACTTGTTTCAATATGCTCTGTCATTCGACCAATTATCCAAGCCTCTGAAGTCTCATCAAGAATTTCTTTATTCAAATTATGAACGTATTCATTTATAAAATCTTTATCTGGTTCCACGGTTACATAAGTAATATAAGTAATATTGTTGAAATACTTCTTCAAATCCTTGAGACTTTCAATAGGAACACTTTCACCAAGAAAAATAGTTTTATAACCGTTTAACAATACCTCATAATTTAGATACATCAAACCTAGTTCATGAATTTCATTGTAAGGAAGATATAAAACAAAAGTTTTGTCATCACGAGTGGGCTGTTTAGATTGTAAAATCTCTGTGTTAATCAACAATTTTTGTTTGATTAAATAAGTAATAAAATGCTCATGAGCAGGAGTTATGGTGTCAACTTGCCATAAAAAACCAATTTCATTCATTAAAGGTATGAAAACATCATGAAAAACTTCTTTAAAAGATTTTCTTGACAATAATTCGTCATACGTCTTAAAGAACAAACTTTGATCAAAATTCATCATTGACATTTTGAAATCTGAAATGGCATGACTTTTTGCACTTTTTTCAGAAATGATTTGTTTTACCATTTCTGGAATCTTTTCTTCAGAATATTCTGCTATTTTAGAAATTTTATAGCCATAATTATGCAAAAGAGTTATGTTTAGTAACTTTTGCAAGCCCGCCAAATCATACGTTCGTATGTTTGTGTCTGTTCGCATGGGCTGCAAAACATCGTAACGTTTTTCCCAAATGCGAATCGTGTGCGCCTTGATACCTGAAAGATTTTCGAGATCTTTAATACTGAAAACATTCTTTACGTTATTCATTTTGTTTATCTTTTATGTAAATAAGTTAAACAAAAGTAGGCATTAAATTCAACAATAGCGTTAAAAACAAAAAAAAACGCTAATCTAGAATCATTCTATCGAAGGAATTTATTTTATCTAACTCCATAATTGTCTTCGAATTGTCAATATTTGTATGATACATCAATTGAAACTTTGCTCCATAAACGATTTCATAGAATGAATAAGAAGATCGAACAGAGACTTGGCTGCTAAACATTTCATCAAATGCTTTCAAATAAACAATCAATTCTCCTTTGGTTTTTGAGTAATCATCTTTGGTAAATTTGTAAAGCGGACTTTCTTCATTAATAGGATGCACCAATGTCCAACTCATTGCTAGTGCAGCAATCTTGTCAAACTCCAATTTCAAAGGGAAAAACTGATTTTTAGCAATTCCATTTTCTTCAATGACCAATGCTAATGTTATTTTTGCTTCAGCATCTAATAAATTCGTATTTTTGAATGGAGCCACACGAAGCATCAAGGCTTTTCCATTTTGGTAAGGAGCAATCAACGCGTTTAAAGAAAATTTTATATGTGCTGTTGGTTTACTAAATCGACCATAAAGTAAACCAGTTGCCAAAGCAAAAGCCAATAATCCAAAAAGTGCTTCGGTTGCAGCGATTGTACTCGTCAAAAAGCCTCTGGGACTAATGTGACCATAACCCACGGTTGTAAATGTTTGAGCACTGAAAAAATAAGCCTGACCAAATTTCTCTAATTCACTATTTCCTGAAATTCCGTTCAAATATTCTACACCTATTATATAATATATAAATGCAAAAAATAAATTTGCGAATATAAAGAAGAATATAACAACTAAAATAAATTTCCATCTTGGTAGTGAAAGCATGGTGTGAAACCAACTAATTTTGTCCAACCAAGAAATTCCTATTTTTTCAAGATTAGAAGTTCCATCTTTATTAATTAGTCGACCTCCATTATTTGATGCGTTGACACCAAAACCAGTTTTGTCGTCGGTTTTAATTTGGTTATTTATTTTTTCCTTTATAGACATATTTTACATTTTTGGTAAAAATAACGAACTTAATTTTTGAATCAAATTTATAATTTAAAATAAAAATAAAAATTTTGTTTAATCTTTATTGTTT
>JANPDC010000007.1:0-7498 GCA_031431275.1 Bacteroidota bacterium | reverse complement strand
AAGAGTTTTAAAAGGTAAATCAAATAATTTATTTGAGTTCTGTAAATCTACAATACAACTAATCGATTTAGTAGTATTAGAAGAAAGAGTTTTATTTGCAACTGGCGATGGTGTTGCAGAATTGTTCGATACTGAAGTTCGAATGATAAAGTCTAATTTCATGACATCAACAGCATGGAAAGGTAATAAAAAAGTATTCTTTATAGAGCCAAATCAAGAAGTACCTTGTTATTGTGTATATAACCCAGAAACTCCTGAAAGAATTTGGTGGAGAGTAACATTTTGATAAATTTATAAAACCGAACAAACAACAAAAATTTTACATCCTTTCTTTTGTGACAAGATTGACTTTCCAAATCCTCCAACTAACACCAAACCACAAGACGTTGTGCTTCACTTTCAAGCTACAGAAACAAAAAAATAAAAAGTAGATAATATTAACTAAAATAAAAAATTATGAATTGGAATGAGTTTGAAAAAAAATATGAATTTGAAAATGTTGTTTTTGAATTGACTAAAAAATCTTTGATAATTTTAGGGCAATCAAAAAAATTTAATAAAATTAAATTTGGAGCATTTGCTTTCAATTGTCAAAATGGAGGATCAATTTCTTTAAGTTTTGATGCAGATACAAAAGTTGATTTAAGAAAAGAAGGATATTATCCACCAGATTGGACAAATGAAGTAATGGAAAGTGATTTACCAGAAATTGGATTATTATGGGAAGAAAAATATAAACCTATAGAAGAATCGTTCAGCAAAATTATTGACGAAACAGATGATTATGATTTTATTGATTTATTTGTTGAAGATTTTTTAAATAGTTTAAGAAAAATAATGATTAAATTAGAAAATCAACAAGAATTTAATAATATTAATACAACAAACAATTTTTGGACATTAGTAACGCAAGTAGACGCTGACACAGATAATGAAGAAGAATTATTGGAAAATTTAAGAAACAAAAAAGATTTATAAAATCGATTGCACAAACAACAATTTTGCGTCCAGTCTTTTCTGACAAGATTGGCTAAACAAATCCCCAACTAACATCAAACCACGAAATATTGTGCGTCAGTTTATCTGAACAAAAAAAATTAAAAATGAAAAAACACCAAAATATTCCACAAAATGCTGTCTATAATTCTGAACAGAATCAATGGGAAATAGGAGAAAGAAACATAGAAGGAAAACCAATTGGTATTTGGAATTATTGGTGGGCAGAAACAGGTCATTTATGTTGTACAACTGTTTTTGAATTATTAAATAAAGATTTTATTTTTTCGCGGTTTCATCCAGATGGAACCTATTCGTGGAAAGGAGAATTTAAAAATGACATATATGTAGGTTTATCGTATTATCAAAAATCCAAAAATGAAACTACGGAATTAGTTTTTATAGAAGAAATTTATAAAAATGTGTTTCGTGGTATTTATAATTGGAATAATCATACTTGGCAATTTTTTAACGAACAAAATATTCCAATTGATATAAATGGAATTCCAATTGTAAAAAATAGAAAAGTTAAATTTTCAAATCCATTTGGTTATCAAATACCAAACGACAAAGATATTGAAGAAGCAAGAGTTAAATATAACTTTTCAGAGAAATACAGTACGTTTTTAAAAACCCAAAATGGTTTTTTTGCAGATGAATTTATTGAATCAACTGATAAAGAAAACTATTTATTAAATATTGAAGAATCAGAAAGTAATCAGGATTTTAAAATACTATATGCTTTTAACGCAATTGACGAATATCAAGACTTACTCAAAAATCAGGAATATAATATTTTTAAAGATTATTTCTTTATTATTGGTTCAGATTTAGCAGGCAATGAATTTGTAGAAATAAATTCTGGCTTACACAAAGGAAAAATTGGATGTATTGACCACGAAATGTATTCAAATTTTGAAAATATTGAAGATTATTTTTCAGAATTAGAATTAGGAGATTATAGTAAGTTATCAAAAGAAGAACGTTACAACAAAGTACTTAATGAAGATTTTGGATTAATTGCTTTTTACGCTAACGACATAAATGATTTTATAGAAAATCGAATCATATATTCTGATAAAGACGGAATTAAAATAAAAATGTAAAAACCATAACGCAACTTTGGTTTTACATCCCGTCTCTTTTTGTGACAAGATTGGCTTTCCAAATCGACAACTAACATAAAACCACAAGACGCTGTGCGTAACTTTCAAGCAACAGAAAATCAAAAAAATAAAAAGTAGATAATATTAACTAAAAAAGTAAATTTTAAAAAATGAGAACCGTAATTGAAATTATTAACGAGGCTAACAATAAATTTAAAGAGTTAGGGTTGGAACAATCTTTTAAAGTCTCTAAACCTCAAAAACTATCCAATATTGAAAAAATTGAAAAGAAATTTAAAATTAAATTTCCAGACGATTATAAAAATTTTATAACAACATTTGGATTACTTCATTTTGATCTTTATGGAGATGGAAATAATGAAAATTGGAATAAAATGTTAGGAAAAGAAGACGATATGGAAATGCAAATCGAAGAACTTCAAGAAACATTAATTGATGACCAAGGAATTGATGAAAATATTGCAAAAAAAATTATTCCATTTCAGTATCTTGTAGATGATGGATTGCAAGAGTATTATGTTTTTAGATATGTTAATGATAATATTAACGTTTTTAATTTAAATGAACAATGGGACAGATTGGAAGACGAAGATTCAGAATATGCTTCAACTTTTACTGAACATATTGAATTGTACGTAATGGAAATACTGAAAAAAGAAATCTCATAAAAAATAAAATCTTTAAATTCAGAAAAATTACTTCTAGCCTTGCAAGAAAAATAAATCAACTTCAGTATCGTATATCTCGGAGAAACGCTATACAAAGGAAACGAAAAAACGTTTGAACTACTTTGCGAAAGAACCAAAATAAAATTCTACGACATCAACAAAACCAACCTCAAAGAAATTCTAATAAAAAAAACAACAGAGTAATTTTTTACTCATATAGACGCTCAAAATTAGTTAGCATTTCTAATTTTAGATAATCTTGATCGAATTAACAACTTTTAAAAATTAAAATTATGACTTCAACTTATTTAATCTATTTATTATTTATTGCCCCTTTCGGTATTATATTTTTTTTATTTTTTGACAAATTTAAAAAAGAGAAAGAAAAACGTATCTATTTTGAAAAAAATGGTGTTAACGGAAAAGCTTTGGTTATAAAAACTGAAAACGCAACTGGTTTGCTCTCGCATCCATCAAATAAATCAAAAGTTAGCAGGTGTATAAAATTCACTGTAACTATTACAAAAATTGATGGTTCAAAAACGAATATAACCTCCAATTTATGGCTAGATGTAAACGAGTTTTATTTAACAGAACCAGGAAAAGAATTTAATATAATTTATGACCCTAAAAATATTGCGAATTTTATAATAGGCTCAAAATAAAACAAGTTAAAAACAAAACCATGAAAAACCTCACAACCGATTTATTATTACCAATTGCTGTTTTTGCAGTATTTGCTATTGGTGCAGTATTAACAACCATGTTTTTAGTTTTTTTTATTGAAGCCGTTACCATAAAACCAACAAAATCTCTCGTAGATATTTTGTCTTATTTCTTTGCTTTTTGTGTTTTGGCAATTGGTTTCTTTTTTCTAGTTAAATATTTATTTAATTTATGGGTAACTAAAACTCAAAACATAACTCTAGGTATCATAGTTTTTGTAGTGCTAACTATTTTAGTTATTATACCCAATATTTTACTGTATTTTAACCAAAAAAAATAATCTTAAATTGATAATCACTATGCTAAACACATTAAATATAATTCCATACGCAATCATAAAAAAAGAAAACATTTCATGTAATTACACCACTGAAAAATTAAATACAAAAGATGAACTAATACTAAAATTTTTTAAAGACAGAGTCTACAGGGTTAATAATATTATAATTCCTAGTATTGCATCTTCTGTGCTTTTTATATTGTTTTTTGGCTGGTTTTCTGACAACTCTACTAAAAACAATTTTTTTGAACTAGATAATATCTTTTTCATTTGTACATTATTTGCATTTTTTGAACTTTTAATTATAATTTACTTTTTTAAAAAACGCAACGATTATAAAAGAGAATATACTGATATTAATACCGAATTTGATAAAGGCATAAAAGAAGTGTACAAAACAAAATCTACAAAATCTGAATTTGGTATCGGAACAGAATATGATGGTTCTAGTTATAAAGTAAAACTAGAGGGTTTTCTAGAAGAAATTTATATACACGAAAGTAAAATACCACAAATACCGGGTGAAGAATTTTTAGTAGAACGTTTGCCAATTTCAGGAATTATTGTTGCTATAAAAAACACTAAATTAATTTAAAAAATTATGAAAAAACTACTAAATATGAGCCTTGCAGTTTCATTTGGACTATTGATTTATATGGCAGTATTCTCTAAAGACATAGACCCAATAAATTTACCACCATGGGATACGATCATACCTGTGATTTCATGCACATTGCTTGTTATCTATACAGTTTATTCATCTGTAGAATATAAAATTAAAAATGAAAAAATCAAAAAAATAGGAATAAGAGCAATCGGAACATTAATTTCATCTCTAGATATAAGTGAAGATGATGAAATGGAATTAACTTTTTTAGTCAAATCAAAAGATAACGAAACATAGAAAGCAAAAGCGAGGACGAAAATTCCAAATTCAAGATTGTATACTTTAGTTCCCGGAACTGAATTTACAGTTTACTATGATCCAAATGATAAAACTAGAATTGCAATTTAAACTTAAATTTAAGTTTTAACCTATGAAAAATAAATTTTTAATATTATTTTGTTTCTTAATCAAATTAATTTCATTTGCTCAAACCACTAATGATAAAAAACAAGAACTGTATAAAGAACAACAACTAACTTCTTTCTTGGACAGTATTGGAAAACTAAACCCTACGAAACTTGTCAAAAAAATAAATCAAAATTCAGATTCTTTGTTTGATAAAAAACAAATAGTGGTCAGAAAAGTTTCAAATGCTAATATGCAAAATTTGAAATATCATGACCGAGAAAATTTGCGTCGAATTGATACTGAATTTTTTGAAACACTTTTTGGAAAACTGCCTAAAAATTTAAAAGATGATAATAAAGAATTAGAGTTTTTTCATTTTGGAAATAAAAAAAATAAATACAAAGAGTTTGCAGTAAAAATTGGATATCATGCCAATTGTGAAATCTATTTTTTCAAAAATAATACAATTGTAGGACGACACCATTATGAAAATAAATATTCGCCCAACATAAAACACTTTATTGATATTGATGGCAAAACCGTTATTTATTATAAGCAAGACTACGATCATGGCACTGGAGTCTGGTGGTCTAATACGTATTTCTATAAATACAGTGGAAGTAAAATTATCCCAATATTGAACGAAATCAATGAAAGTAATCTTTCCGGATATTGGGGTTTTCGTAATATTAGTCTCGAAACAAAAATTATAAAAACCAAACCTCTTACAATTAAAATGAGTTATGAGCAATCCTTGCAAGACAGTCTACAAAATTATGTTAGCATTGCCAGCGGAAGTACAAAAATTAGTTATAGAAATAAGTACGATAAATTAATAGGTAATTATAAAGACATTCAACTAAGTAAGAACCATATTTCTACCTATTTTACAAAACCTTACACTGAGATTTTATTTATAAATATGCATTACAAACAACTAAAAAAATTACTTTTAGATAACAAAAATAAATCCGTTATTTTATATTATTTAAACCAAATTAAAAGTTTCAAGTCAAGATAAATGAAATCAAAAAAACCATTTTTCGACGAAATAAAAATCAAACAAAAAACCATTAAATCATAACTAAATGATTATTAATTATTTAATCATTTATTGTAGACCATTTATAGACAAATCAAACTAAAAATTTCAGTAAAAATATTCTTTAGAGAAATAAATTTTATTTAGTTTTGGTCAATATAATTTATGTTAACTAAGACTAAAATAAATTATTCTCAATCCATGAAAAAGAATTTAATTAAATCAATGCTTTTGATACTAATTACAACTTGTTTACACAATTGTAAAAAAGAAAATACAAATCAAACAGAAACTTCAAAAGAAAATATAATTGTAGAACCACAAAAAGTGATTTCAAATGATATCAAATTCGAAGTAACAATTATTCAACAAAAAGTCATTGATTCAATTGATTACTATCCAAAATCAAAAATTGATATCATGGTAAACGGAAAACGCTACGAAATTGCAAAAGTTCCTGGCGAAGCAAGTATAATTGATAAATCCGAATATCAAAATCAAAACATTCCAAAAACAGCAATTTCAAGTTGTTATTCTTGGTTTGCGGGATCAGGCGATTTTTTTTATGTAATACAAAGTGGCAACAAAGCAATTGTATACAAAGGCTGGGACGGAGAAGGAAACGAGGATAACAAAGGGAAAAATTGGGAAATTGCAAAACAAATTGATTTAAAATAAAATTCATAGAATTAATTAAAAATTTTCATACATTTAAAATAATTATATAACCAAAAACAAATTAAAAATGGGTTTATTAGAAAAAAGAGGAATTGCAGCATTTCAAGACAATCATTTTGTTAAAATTGTTGAAGAAGTTAATCAATTAGCAGGTTTTAATCTAGAGTTAGATGTAAAATGGGAACATCTAGCAGTTGAAGATTACGCGCATTTTTATGAGGAAGGTTTTGTTAAAGTATATTTTACACCAATTATCGGAGCTTTAAAAGACATTACTTCAGATGAAATGGGAAAAAAAGCATTAAAAGAAGTTTTACATAAAATTATCATCACTAACGAAAAAGGACAATCATCATTGCCAAATGCACTTTCATTTAGCGATGGAGTTTTGACTTTTGACCATCATCCCATTACAAATTTGGATTATTATGAAGAAAGAACAAATGAACTTTCTAAATTTCTAATGAAATTAATGTAATTGAAAAATGATTAGTCAAGAAATTCCTAAAATATATGGTAAAATTCAATTCGTAGAATTTTTCCCAGATTATAAAGTGAAAGTTGTTTCTGAAATTGCAAATTTAGACGTTTTATTGGTTAAAGATTTTCCAAATTCAGTTGGGAAATGGCAAATTGTAGAACATTTTCCTGATTTCAAAATACAAATAGTAGACAATTTCGCAGATTTTACAATAAAGTATGTAGAACATTTTCCAGGAATCAAACTCGTCATTTAAAAATAACAAATATTAACTAACTAAATAAAAATTACATTATGAAAAGAATAACATGTTTATCATTACTACTAGTTTTCGGAATTTCATCGATTGCATTTTCCCAAGATTCAAAAACGTCAAGACCCGAAGTTGCTCAATATTGCAAGGTTTATGTCAACAACGAAAATCTTCAAGTAAGCACAACGCGAGTAGGAAAGCCAGAGAACAATGAACTTCTAATTGAAATTTT
>JANPDC010000006.1:0-1815 GCA_031431275.1 Bacteroidota bacterium | reverse complement strand
TTGTTTGATTATGATTATATTGGGCGAAATGAAACCACTGGTCTTTTTAGTCAACAGTTTATTCTTGCAGAAGCAGGCTTCAAAACAAAACTTTCCAATCCGTTTGCAAACGACTGGATAACATCTGTAAATGGTAGCATGAGTATTTGGAATTGGGTCGAAGCTTATGGAGATGTTGGTTTTTATAAAAATAAATTCCAGTCAGAAAAAATTGTTTTTGATTCTGGAATTCGTCTAAATTTAGTCACCGATTATTTTGAACTCTACTTTCCGGTTTATTCCACAAATGGATTCGATATTGCAAAACCAAATTATAACGAAAAAATTCGTTTTGTTTTATCAATTGGTACCAATACATTGATTCGTCTTTTTACTCGGAAATGGTTTTAATTGTTTGAATAAACAGATTATTATTAAGTATTATGTTGGTTATTGCTTAAAAAATTAAATATAATTTATTTTTAAGTGAATTAAACTAATTTTAATTATCAATACTGTAATTATATTTTTATGCACTTTTGTAATTATCTAGAACTTTTTTAGTAGATTTGTTATCTAAATTTTCTTTTATGAACACTGAATCCACCGAAAAAACATTTATTTCACTCGAAGATTTCAAAACAGAAGTACTAAATGACTACAAAATTGCTATTACAAGTCGCGAATGTAGTCTTCTTGGCCGAAAAGAAGTTTTAACAGGAAAAGCAAAATTTGGAATTTTTGGTGACGGAAAAGAAGTACCACAACTTGCCATGGCAAAAGCATTCAAAAATGGTGATTTCAGATCAGGTTACTATCGTGATCAAACCTTTATGATGGCCATTGGTGAAATGTCAATACAACAATTTTTCGCAGGTTTGTATGGTCATACGGACATCAATCATGATCCAATGAGTGCAGGACGACAAATGGGTGGTCATTTTGCAACACACTCTTTAGACGAAAATGGAAATTGGAAAAACCTTTTAGCACAAAAAAATTCTAGTGCAGACATTTCTCCTACCGCAGGACAAATGCCACGATTATTAGGGTTAGCTCAGGCCTCTAAAATATATCGAAATGTTGCTGGAATTGATACCACTAACTTTTCAGAAAACGGAAATGAAATAGCTTGGGGAACCATCGGAAATGCATCAACCTCAGAAGGATTATTCTTTGAAACCATCAATGCTGCGGGTGTGTTGCAAGTGCCAATGGTCATGAGTGTTTGGGATGATGAGTATGGTATTTCGGTTCATGCAAAACATCAAACAACGAAAGAAAATATTTCTGAAATTTTAAAAGGTTTTCAACGAAACAAAAATGAAAATGGTTTCGAAATTTTCAGAGCAAAAGGATGGGATTATGCCGAATTAATTACAGTATATCAAAATGCAGCACAAGTTGCAAGAGAAGAACACGTTCCGGTTTTAATTCACGTACAAGAACTCACACAGCCACAAGGTCACTCCACTTCGGGATCGCACGAGCGTTACAAAAACGAAGAACGTTTGAATTGGGAAGCCGACTTTGATTGTATGCGACAAATGCGCCTTTGGATGATCGCAACAAATATTGCTTCATCAGAGGAATTAGACGAAATAGATACAGTAACAAAAAAAGAAGTTCTTGAAGGAAAAAAACTGGCTTGGAATGCTTTTGTGACTCCAATAAAAGAAGAACAAAGTGAATTAGTAAACTTGTTAGAAAAAATTTCAAATACAAGCGAAAATAAAGTTTTTATAGACAAGTATGTTTCAGATTTAAAGTTCATAAAAGAGCCAATACGTAAAGAAATTTTAACAACTGCTCGAAAAATTTTGAGAATTATTGTAA
>JANPDC010000005.1:0-29387 GCA_031431275.1 Bacteroidota bacterium | reverse complement strand
ATGATGACCAAAAAAATAACATACTGTTTGATTATTTTTAGTTTGGTTTCTTGTAATTTTTCAAATAAAAAAGTAGAAACCAAATTACCAACTAAAAATAAAAATACAGATATTTTCTACACGGAAAACGAAGGTTTAGATTATATTCGTTTTCCATTATTAAAACCATTTGATGCAACATCAGGCGCAAGAGAATCTTGGCTACTAGGTATTGGTAATAATACTGATATATATGCTGATAATATATCAGAACTAACGGTATTTGAAAAATATATATTTGTTCACTCAATTGGAAAAACTTTAGTTGGAGATAATTTCGCCAAAGAAGGTTGGTACGTGGTCAACTTCAATGGTAAAAAGGTAATTAAAGATGTTACCGATAAAAAAGAATTTTTACATGATTTCACAGATAAAAAAGATTTTCTAAAATATTTATCGATTTTAAAAATAGATTCTAACAAACTAAATTGGCAAAAACCAGAAATTTTGTACAAACAATTCAAAGAAACGGGCTGTTTACCTTGGATTCCGAATTGCAACTAATTTATAATTATTTGTCTATAATGATTAAAAAGATAACCTGCTGTTTGGTTATTTTTAGTTTGATTTCTTGTAATTTTATAAAGAAAAAAGAAAAAACACCAACAAAAAATAAAAATACAGATTCCTATTACACAGAAACTGGGGGAATGGATTTTGTTAGATTTCCTTTGTCTAAACCGTTTGTTGTAATGTCTTTAGATAACCAAGAAACTTGGACTGTTGGAGAAGGTTTCTATTCTGATAATTCAATAATTGCAGATCATGTTACTGAAATAAACTTTAGTGATAACATTGTATTTTGTCATTCTGTAGGAGAAACTTCAATAGATTACGAATCTTTGAATGAGGCGTGGTATATTATCACTACAAAAAATGATACAATCAGAAAAGGATTTTCTAATAAAAAGGATTTTATTGAATACGCAAAAACATTAAATGTAGATGCTAATAAACTTGATTGGAAATCACCAAATCAATTATTCAAACAGTTTTACGAAACAGGATGCTTGCCTTGGATTCCGAATTGCAAGTAAATTTATTTGCAGCAGATTTTAGGACATAAGCCAAAAAAACTATAAAAGAGAATACCAAGAGTGTATGTTAATCCTGTAATAATTGATTAAAATAAATTTTTATTTTAATGCTATTCTTCTAAATTCAATTGATTCCGAATCGTAATAAAAATAAAATCCAATCCACAAAGTCTTATTTACTGAATAACAAGATTTCGGTATAGATTATTATTTTATTAAAATAAAACTGTATACTTGTAGTTAAAAATCCAACATGAAAAAAGTACTTTTTTTTATTCTTTCAATAATAAGTTTAAACGCCATGTCGCAAAATGTTATGTCTCCAGAATTGCTCTGGAAATTAGGACGGGTTTCTGTTCTTGGAATATCAAAAGATAACAAAAACATTATTTATAAAGTGGCTTACCCGTCAATAGAGGAAAATAAATCGAATTCAAAATTTTTTACGATTCCAGTAAATGGAGGAAATGCAACCGAAATAACTTCGACTAAAGAACTGTTGATAGATAAGAACATTTCACCCAACGGAAAATATTTGGCATATAGCGAAGAAGTTAAAATCGATAAAGTACACGGAAAAGATTATTATCCTGAACTTAATAAATCAAACGTACAAATCTACAACGGGCTCGATTATCGTCACTGGGACACTTGGAATGAAGGAAAGTTTAATCATGTTTTTTATAAAGAAAATAAAGAAAATGCAATTGGAGTAGACATTCTTAGCAATGAAAATTTTGATTCTCCTCAAAAACCCTTTGGTGGTGATGAAGATTATATTTGGTCGCCAGACAGCAAAAGCATACTGTACGTTTGCAAGAAAAAAGTTGGAACACAACATGCAATTTCAACAAATACAAACATTTACGAGTATGATCTTGAAAATAAAAAAACAACAAATCGCACAGAAACTAATTTAGGTTATGACACTAATCCTGTATTTTCGCCGCAAGGCTATTTAACCTATATGCAAATGAAACGCGATGGTTTCGAAGCAGACAAAAATGATATTATAGTAGATTTCAAAGGCATCAAACTAAATTTAACCAGTAGTTGGGATGGAACTGTAGATAGTTTTTTATGGAATCAAGAGGGTAAAAAAATATATTTTGTTGCGCCTGTAGATGGAACAAAACAACTTTTTGAAGTTGCCTTCGATGATATGACAAAAATTGCTTCAAAAGTAAAGCAAATTTCTAATGGTGATTTTGATGTAAATGATATGGCTGCTATTTCAGGCGATAACATGATTGTTACTAGAACAGACATGAATCATGCTGCAGAAATTTATTCTTATAATTTATTGAAAAATACATGGTTACAAATTTCAAATATCAATTCAGAAACCTATAATAAACTTACATTATCTAAAACTGAAAGAAGATATGTAACAACTACCGATGGTAAAAAAATGTTAGTTTGGGTTATTTTTCCTCCAAACTTCGATGCTACTAAAAAATATCCAACTTTGTTGTTTTGTCAAGGTGGACCTCAATCACCATTGACACAAAGTTACTCTTTTAGATGGAATTTTTCACTCATGGCATCGCAAGGATATATAGTTGTAGCACCAAATCGCAGAGGAATGCCAGGCCATGGTGTGGCTTGGAACGAGCAAATTTCGAAAGATTGGGGCGGTCAAGTAATGAATGATTATTTATCTGCTATAGATGAAGTTACAAAAGAAAAGTATGTTGACAAATCTCGTTTGGGTTGCATTGGTGCAAGTTATGGTGGATATTCTGTATTTTATTTAGCAGGCATTCATAACAATCGTTTCAAGAGTTTTATTGCTCATGATGGCGTTTTTAATACACAAAGTATGTTTGGAACCACAGATGAAGTTTTCTTTAACAACTGGGATTTTGGTGGTGCCTATTGGGAAAAATCTAATAAAATGGCCCAAAAATCATACACCACTTTTAATCCTGCAAACTTTGTAGAGAAATGGAATACCCCAATTTTAATCATTCAAGGCGGAAATGATTTTCGTGTGCCAATTGGTCAATCACAAGAAGCCTTTCAAGCCGCACAATTGCGTGGGGTAAAATCTAGATTTTTATATTTTCCAGAAGAAAATCACTGGGTTTTGAAACCTCAAAATGCTTTGGTTTGGCAACGTGAATTTTACAAATGGTTAAAAGAAACTTTGTAAATTATCTCTTTTGAAGTATTTATATAAAAAACAGATGTGATTTTTCAATGGCTTTTGATGGTTTTAAAATCCTTTTTTACCAATTTATATTTTTTATCTAATCTTAAAATTCTATTATATTAAAATTTAATCGTCATTATAAATTGACTTTTTATTTACTGGAAGTAGCTACAACAAAAATATATCTTTCTATTTCTTTTTGATTTATCTGATTGCAATAGAAAATTCATAACTATTACAATATGATTTTTTGGGTTACTATCAATTAATAAATTATAATTTGTGATTTAAAACCATCCTCTTTTTTTATAGGTACTCTTTTCTTTAAATAAATAGAGCTGATTATTTTCAAATTTGTAAATGTTTGTCCAAGTAGCATATCCACGACCACACGAATATTGAGAAAATGTAGTTATTCTTTTTTTCTTTTTATCGAAACTAGGCTCTGCTTTTAACAAATCAAAGATTTTACTCATTTCAAATTCATTGGTTGTTGGATTAAAAATCCAATAATAGTATAATCCAACACGAATGTCTTTATTTTTTAGTATTCTAAAATCATTGTAACCATCAAAATTCATATCTTCAAGAATGAAATTTTCTTTATATGTAATGGAACAATTTGAGATGATGTTGCTAGTATTTATTTCTTGTTTGATACTATTATCAAACATATTTTTAATGATTATACTTTTCAAATTACACTCGATGGATTTATCATTATCAAAAGTAATTTCATAGATATAATTCAAATCAGAATATTTTTTGACGGTTTGACTAATTGTGGAAAAACTGATAAATAGTATTAATGTTAGGATTCTTTTCATGGTCTAAATTTTTTCGATTTTGATTCCAATAATTTGAGATAGTTCTAAAATTCTTTCAACTTCGTTTTTATTAGCGATAAAAAACAAATAACTATCTCCAAAAGTATCTAAATTCATTAAACTTAAATTTTGTTTTTCCAATTCGGTTTGAATGTAAGGAAACAATTCGTGACTATAGGTTTCGGGCGGATAATGAAATGTGAATTCTGTTTCAAGCATACTTGTAATGCCAGCCTCAATATCTTCGGGATCAAACTTCCAATCGCTATAATAGGTCGAATCTTGAATACAAACTTCATTTTCAACCAAATAATAGTCGGCAAGTATATTTCTAAATTTTTCGTGCATTTCCATTTCATCTTTTCCTTTTTTATGAAAGTTTTGCAGTCGTTTAGCATCTTTTTTATAGGCCGAATCATCAAATATAAAGCGTGTCAGTAGTTGAAATAGTTCAACAAAATCTTTGATTTCAGATGTTTTTACAACTAAATCTTCAAATTTAGAAACGTCAATGTTTTTTGGGATTTCGATGTTTATTTTTTGGCAAATGCCATAAATTACTTTTTCAAGATAATTAATTTCTAATTTTTCTTCATCAGTTTTTAAATTATTAAGTTCTATTCTTAGTGAACTAGCAAAACATTCTACAAATCTAAAAAGTGGTTTAGAATTATAAATCATTCTAAATCCTGAAGGTTTATTATTTTCATAAAACAGAAAAAATCTAAAAATATGTGATTGAGAATTTAAATGACTTTTATATTTTAATTCAGGAATCGTATTAAATTCTACTTGCAAATAAACAAATTCTTCATTGTCAGTAATCTGTTTTTTTGATAATTGTTCACCAAATTGACTAAAATAAGTATCTAGTAAATCATAACAATTTTTGAAATTGAATCTTTTGAAATCTTCGGTAAATACATCATCTGACCAAGAATTTGGAAAAGAAAATCTGTAAACTTTTACATCATTTTTAAACCCTTTTAGTTTAAAAATTAATTCATTGTTTTTTGAAGCGATTATATAATCATCGATTTGGTCTAAAATTTCAGCATTGATGATAGCGTTTTGATTCGGCATAATTTTGTTATCTAAAGATATGTTTTTTTGGCTCTTATGCCTTGATAATAAATTAATTAGTGACATAAATAGTCTTGCAAAAAATTTTCTTTCTTTCATGATTTATTGTAAAGTATCGTTTAATTTATATTGTTCGAGTTTTTTTATATAGTAGTTCTATCATTTGATTTTAAACTTTGCCATTGTCATGTTGAAACCATCGTTACAATTCACTAAAGGCAATAGTATAACTATTTTAAAAATTGTTTTTATTTTTTATTGATTATTAACTCCATTTTTTTACCCAAATTATACAATTCAAGAACTCCATCAAGTTGATTTGTCTAGTTGTAGTGTACTAATTTTGCATTTGTAATTAGTTCATTTTTTAAATTTATAATCAAAATTAATTCATTGGAAATGTAAATTCTTATATTTTTTCTACTTTAATTAAACTTCCTTTTTTATTATTTTTTAATAAAATATAATGCATTTCAATACAATCTCTAATTTTTAATTCAATTTTAGAATCAGCCCATGTTATATCTTGCTTATGAAGTCCGATGCAAACAATTTTACCTGGATGTTCTCCACTACCCTCATAAATATCTGTAATCTCACCAGAAAGAATAATTTTGCCTCTTGCCAATACTATCTGTGTTTTGTGAAATAGATAATCCAATAAAAAAATGAAATTAAAGATCAAAATTATCCAAATAAAAAATCCAATAATATTATTATCTGCATTGTATTTCCACTTCGCCAATCCAAAAACTAGAATTGAAGCAATAATCAAAAATAAATTGAATGGTTTATAATATTTAAGTGAAAAACCTAATAAAATTTTCTTTTTATCTTCTGGTTGTAGTGGCATTATTTTTTCTTGTATCATTTTTTGTTTACAATTAATTCAATTTTTTCACTATAATCGTGTATAAGTTCGACATCTTCATTGATTGAATTTCCATAAATGTATGGCACCAATTTTGCATCATCAATAATTTCTTTTTTAGAATATACCAAACTAAAATAAGCATCTTTATAGCCATAAATTGGTGATTCTTTAGTTGGTTTTATATTTTGCGATACATCTTCGACAAATAATCGTGATTTTGATAGATTCGGATATTTGATTTTTAATGAATCAGTAAGTATATAATCGTTATAATATATATATGATGATAAAATTGGCGTAACAATAGAACTTTGTATACTTTGTTTGGCACTTTCATAACCGTTTTTATCAATTGAAAAATAACCATCAATCCTTTTTTTTGAAGAGTACAACTTTCGCACCACGGAAAGTCGAACATAATCATCGTGAATGCTCATTACTTTAAAAATAAAATATTGCCTTTCGAAAGATTGGTTTCCATTACTTCCGATTTCATTTGTAAAAATATAACTGCCAACTTGCAATTTATGTTCTTTACTTTCCATAGCTTTTTGCCATATAAATGGTTTGTAAACCAATTTGTAGAACATAAAAAGGATTAATAATGCTAAAATTGTAAAGCCTATTTTCTTCATAAGAGGTTAATAATGTGATAATTTCAATATATTTTTTGTAAATTGGTGTTTTTAAACTTTTTTTGGGGTTAGTGAAAAAACTTTAATAAACACTCCTTTTCAAAATGTATTTCCCTGATTCAATAACATTACAACTCTTATTTTTCGTGTTTATTTCTACAACCAATTTATCTTTTGAGTTGAGGTAACATTTCCCAATTTCTTTTTCTTTACAACTTGAATCGCTATCAAAACTTATTTTACACTCATGATATTTGTAAAATATGATGTTTTCATTTTTGATTGTTACAATTTTTGCATTTACAACACAAGGACCACTAATGAAAGTAATTTCGTAATCCTTGTCTATAATGATATCGCGCCAAGCTTCATCATTATTTTCAACTTCCCATGACCCAACAATTGCACTTACATTGTCACCCGTTTCTGTTGTTTGAACAACTACATGAGCGGCTTCCACGGCTAAAATTGGTGTGACAAAAGGACTATGAGTTGTTACTTCATAACTAACGATGTAATTGAGCACCCTATCTTTTATTTCTTCATGACAACCAATTTCTGTTAAGTTTTTCGTGTATTTAACATCTAGTATTTTTCCTTGAAAACTATTATCAATTATTTCGTTTTCAATTGAGTATATATCAATTGTATCTAGTTTTTTTGTTAAAAAACTAGCATAGTTACCTTCAATACTTTCATTGTTTTGAATGAATTGAAGTTGTTCAGAAAAAACTTTTTCTAATTTTTGTTCAATATTTTTTTCCGTTTTAATATTTTCTTTCTTGGTTGTGATTTCTTTTTTACAAGAAAATAAACAAATGGCTGTTACAAGAACTAATCTTATGATTTTTGTTTTCATAATTAATTTTTATTTCTATTCATACTACTCCAGTCTTGCAATAATTCTCATGTTATTAATTCATGTTATAATACTAAGGTGTTTTTGGTTCTTCTATACTCTTTATGTTGTCTTGGATATTGAATTTTAAATTTTCTGTTGGATAAATAAAAATCGCAAAAACCCATATTATTAGTACAATGACATTATATATTCTAAATAAAAGTCTATTATTTTGTTTAAAATTAAAAGGGGTTATAAAAAATAAAATCAATGGAGCCCACATTAGAGTAATAATTAAATCCCAAATGATCGAATCATTAAGTCCAGGTGCAATAACTGATTCATTTTTATTATCTGGATTAACATAAATCACTATATGTTTATTCTTTTTAAACTTGGATAATAAAGCATCATCAATGCTATCATCAAAAGATTTTTTATCATAACCAAAGCCTATTTTATCACCATAAAAAAATTTATTTTCAATTTGATATGAATATCTGATTATAACTTCCTCTTCATTTAACATTTTCTCAAAAGTAGCTGAATAATAACTATTTATATCATATGATACTGATTGAACCTCAGCGGGTAATTGAATCCAATTTTTTGCAGTTGTCGTTTTGTAAATATTAAAAAAAGAACTTAGAAAAAAATTTAAAACTAAGTAGGCTACAAAAGTATATGGTACTATGGTCCAACCCCATTCCTTTATTTTTTTCTTCAAGATATCTAACATATTTATCATTTGTGATTCTACATTTTTATTCATAAAATGCAAGTCTTACAATAATTTCAATACTTTTTTTAGACAAATGGGTTGTATCTTTTAATTTTTGATGACATTTTTTACAACCTAAAGCCATGTCAGAATGATTCCAATTTTCAAAATCGATGGTGAGATTCCAATTACTTATAAACTCTTTTTTTTCTGTATCAGATAAAAAACGGTTTTCTAAAATGGCTGTTTCTAATTCAGAAAAATATTGAACCGATTCGTGTTTTATTATTATCCTATCTAAATTTGCAGTCATTTTTTCTATTCAACAAATTTTTTATCATCCGTTAAAGAAAGGGTTCTCGAAATTTCAATACTTGGTTTTCCTAGCTCATCATCATCGGCATAATTATATCTAATTATGTTTATTTTATTATTACTAATCCCTTTTACAGTAAAAGTACCTCCTTCAAAACCTGGATATTGTTTCATTTTTCCATTTTCGTTTACAAAAAGAGATGTTTTATAATCTGTAACGGTATTAGAACCATTTGCCGCGGTTGTGTAAAAAATAATGACATCTTCAAGTCCATCACCAGTCAAATCGCCCAAATAAGTTTCTTGAGTGTCTATAAATTGTTCCTCCTTTTTCATTTTTTTTGAAATATAAATATTAAACTGATTCTCTGCATCGCTCTGAATATTTGTGGCAGATTTTAAAGTTTCTGCTTTTGGAAATTTGATTTTTGGATCACTCGAAACAAATTCGAGTTTATTGTTTTTGTATATGTATTTTACTTTGTTAGGAACAATTAAATCAGCCCATCCTGGACCTAGATCCAGTGAATCAGCCTTGAAACTAAACTCAATTTGATCTTTATTTTTTATGATTTTGGTTACGTCTACAATCGACGGTCCTCCATCGCTTGCAGTGTCTACATCTATGGTACCTATATTTTTTATAGTATTATTTTCAATTAAAAAAACATCCATCCCTAGACCATATTCATAGGCCATTCGCACACAAATTATTACTTGCTTTTTATCCTTAGAAATAAAAAAGTGAGGTTCGTATATAAACAAATCATCAGTGCCTTGTGCCTCTAAAACAATTTTGTTTTCCTTGATTAAAGCCACTAAATGTCTCGCAAAATATTTTTGACCTTCTTTGGGTTCAGCGATAATTAATTGCAAATCTTGAATTAAAAACGCATCTGTTTTCTCGAAGTTTTTATGACTGAAATTTTTTATTACTTCTGGATTGTATTTTACAAAATTACTGTCCATTTGAATCTCAGAAACTGTTGTTTTATTTTCTTTTTTGCAACTTATTACAATAAAAAGCAATAGTGCTACATAGATTATTTTATTTTTCATAAAATTTATTTTTTATCGAGTCATTTATAATTTCAATTTTCTCATTTTGATAAATTATGTATTCAAAATAATTTTTCATAAATAATAGGTATTATTTTACCTGATATGACTGTAATTATGAACCACATTATCAAAATAAATGGAATTGACAAAAGGTTTGTGTTACGCAGTTTATATTGTTTTTTTTTGTTAAACTTAATTGCTTCAATCATTATAAAAATTAAATAACATAAACACAATCCAAAATTTATCAATAAAATTTTAAGATTACTGCTGTCTCCTAATATAAACGAGTAACTTCTATCGTTTTTATAATACCAACTGAAAAGTATTGTTGGGAGTAGTAGCAATAAAAATCCAATTTTCTTAAAAAAATGAATTAATGCATTTTGTTTTGTTATTATACCATCTGAATTTATCATTTTCTAATTTTTATAGTTTCAATCTCGCCTGTTTCCCATTCAATAATTATTGTTTGAAATTTGGATTTAGGAATTTTAAATTGATGCACTTGATAGTCATTTTCGCCATAGTTATAAATAGGGTTCTCGTTTTGAATATAAGGTAACTCAGTAAAATTTGGTTTTATTTTCATGATATTTTCATCTTCAACTTGAGCATCAAGACCATCAAAAAATTGCAAACCACTTGTAAACTTAGAAGGATGAATTAGAACAAACACAAATTCTTGAGAAAAATTGATTGAATTTTTTGGTTTCTGACCATACAAATTTGCATTTGCAATCACTTTGTCAAATTCTTGTTGATTGAAAATAAGCATGTATTCTGTATTTTTAATTTTTGAAGTTTCAATATTTCCATTTTTATCTTTGATACCAAAACCAACATAGGATTTTTCATTATTTTCTGCTGCTGCACTTTCTAAACCTCGATTTATAACTGAAAGTACAGCATCAATTGCGTTATTTTTCGAAGAATTTTTAGGATCATATGAAAATATATATCCCTCAATTTCTTTTACATCTATTTTCTCTTTTTCGCAAGAAATAATTGCTAAAAATGCCAGAAAAGCAGTGGTAATTTTTAATTTTTTCATGTTTTTATTAATTTAATTTATATTCTTTTCCAGTTCTTACGTTAACATAAAAATACCTTTCCTTGTCCCAAATAAAAATTAAATTTGGCAATGCTGTCTTCCAAATATGTTTAAATTTCAATGGCACCAAAATTTTCCCGTCAATGTTCATAATACCTTCTTGTTTGTCTTTTTTAACGATAAAATAGCCGTTTGTAAAGTCCATTTGATCATATATAATTTCTGAAATCGGCTTGCCATCAAGGTTTAATAATTGATAAGTATAATCACTTCCAACTCGTTTACTTACAGTTAAAAAATCATCATAAATGTTAATTCCATTATAATTTGGCGGAATAATAACATTGAAATAGATATTGATTTTTCCCGATTTGTCTCTTTGTAAATCAGATGTTTGTATCCAGCCTTTTAAAAAATGTTGATCGTTGTATGGCTTGCTAATAAAACCATACTCAAACGGTATTATTAGTGCACCAGTGCTGTCAAACAAACCCCATTTTTCGTCTTTTTCGGCAGTAAAATATGTTGATTTTTGATAGCTAAAATTCTTATCTGCCAACAAAATTTTATCTTTAATTTCTTGTCTGAAAATTTTTTTATACATTGGTTGAATTACTTCATTTCCATTATTGTCAATTACACCTTCGCCGCTATCAGTATGAACAATTGCAAGACCATTAACAAAATAGAAACTGTATTTGTATTTGAAAGGTATAATTTCTTTGCCATTTTGATTAATTAAGCCATACAAACCTGTTATTGAATTTTGAAAAACAATTTCTTTTGATTCAAATTTCGATTTTGGTTCAAATTCAGATTTTGGTTCCAAAATTGGCATTCCTGTTTTTAAATCTATATTAAATTCTTTATATTCATATGTATAACGCCCAATGCTTTCGTCTTTTCTTACAAATGGAATTTGTTTTGATTTGAAAGTGACAATTTGTTTCCCGTTCTCATCGAATAAATAATTTGTAACAATTTTTTTTTCAATATTTGCCATGGTTAACCAACCCAAAACAGTAGATGCTAAAAATGTTTTTGTTTTTTCAAAATAATTGACTTTAATGTATTTTGGTTTCACTATAATTTTACCTTCCCAAGTACTTATTCCTTCATCTCTTCCTACCTTACCTTTGGTGATGTAAAAAATACGGTTAATAAAATCGATTCGATTTATTTTACACCCAGTTGGTGCACTGTATTTTTTGTTACCATCACAAAAAACGATATCATCAACTAAAACTCCTCCTGGTTTATAAAATCTAAATGAATCTTCATATTTTCCTGGTTCAACCAACCATTTCCCTTCTGGAAGTTTTAGAACTCCGCTGGTACCATTATCAAACACGATATGTCTTAAATTATCGATGATGTTGTTACTGCTGTCTTTGGCTTCGGAATTTTCTAAGAAGTTTATGGGCAGAACTTCCTCTCCATTTTCTCGAATATAACCACTCAAATATTCATCATATCTAGTTTTTGAATTTGGATTTATATATCCAACAGAACCAATCCAATTTTCGAATAAATTTGCAAAATCGTATTTTGCAGGAATCATTATTTTATCAGAATCGGCATCGAGATAACCCCATTTTCCTTGTTTATCGTGAAACGGAATTAGTTTTTCGTTAACGATATTTTGTGCCGAAATATTCATATTAATTAATATTATTAGTAAAAGCTGCTTTTTCATTTTAATTTTGTATGATTGAAATTTCAATGTTTTTAATTTTTTTATCTAAATCATTTGGTTCAAATACTACAGTAATTGCATAATTTTTATAATGATAGTCGTGTAATTGTTGTTCGATAAATCCTACAGAATTACCAACTATTTTTTCATAATCAGCCAATTTTTGATTCAAATACAATCCAAACGGATACTCAATTTGATATATTGGTAGAAAACCATCTGATTGTGGTTTAGAAAAAATTATTTCATATAATTTTAGCACAGAGTTTTCGAAACAAAAACGCAATTCAATTCCGTGTAATTTAGAAATTGAGATTGTATGTTTTGATTTTTGACTTCGATTTCTTTCATTTTTTGGCATTTTACTAATATCGAAATTATTTGTTTGAAGAAATTCTAAAAACAAGGCGTCATCGATTGATTTTCCTAAAAAATGAATAAGTTCGATGGTTTTCATAAATGGTAGTTATTTTTTATCCTTATCATCTCCATAAAATTTATCTTTTTAAACTTACTTTTTCATTAAATAAATTTAGTTTATCTTCCTTTAATTATTACCTAATCTTTAAAACTGTCTTTATTCAAATTAAATACTATCGAAAATTGATGCCTTCCCACATTTTCAAATGGATAACTATTGGTAGAAATATTATAACCATAAAAAACAAACCAATAGCGTGTACCCAGTCCAATTTTTGGTGTTATTACAAAATCTTTATTGTCAAAATTAGTCAGGTATTTGCCTTCTAATGCATATGCCAATCCCATAATTGATTCTTCGTAACCTGCTTTTAAGCCAAAAACATCATTATAGTTTTGAGTTTTTGCAGTCCATTCTATTGATGTATAAAAGCCATGTGGTGGTGTATCTCCAAAAGCGCATCTGGTTTTACTTTTATACGATTCTTGTCTTGCAAATCCAATTTCAGCATACAAACTTCGCTGAACTCCCAAACCAACTCTTAATGAATTTCTCACAAATTCTCCATAAGGTGTATCGACAATAATTTGACCGAAGCCAAATTGTACTAAAAAAAGGCAACTAAATAGTAAGATTGTTTTTTTCATGATCTAAATTTAAGAACAAAATCACAAATGCGTCAAAGACAATTGTGCGATTGCTATTTTCTTTTTTGAAAGCAGCCTAAAAAAAGACAGTAGTGAAATTGGTATTAGTTTTTTCATAGTTTATTTTTTATAAATGACTTTGTTGTTACTAAAATTATTTTTTTTATTAAGCTCCAAAAAATCTACCGGGTTGAGTGCATACATATAAAAGGAGTATTATAACAGCCGCTAATAAAACACCATTAATTATCAAATTTATAATATTTAGTTTCTTAGCTTTTTGCAAAATTTTTAATGAATTTTCAGTTTCAACCAAAAAACTTTTACTCAATTTATCTTTTTCGGATTGTATTAAAACGAGTAATACTAAACTTGTGAATACTCCAATACCTGTGGTAAAAGTTAAAAAGATCGAACCAATGGACAAAATGTAATAAATTTGTACGCTTTTCATTTTAATTTTTTTTAAAATATGAGTATTCATGAAACAATTTTTATTTTTTCATTATTCAAATGGCTTCATATGGTTTACAACCTTTTTCTAATAACTATTTATATTCAAAATATCCATATCACTAAAGTTTACTTATTGACTTAGGTTTAGTATTGAATTTAATCTTTTGGGTTTTTCTGTACTATTTTTAGCCGTATAAAAGACGTTTTCAATTTTGTTGTTTGAGAATATGTGAGCATTGAGCATAAAATTATTGCTGTACTTGTTACTGTTTTTTCATTTCAATTCGTTTCATTTTAATTTTTATTTAATTACTTGGTGATTTATATATAATTTAGTAACGCAACCATTTTTATCTTTTTCAAAAGAAGGTTCCTTAATTTCAATATTTTTTCCTCTTACACTTTCATCGAACTCTTTTAAAGAAATAATAGAACCGTTTTTTATATGAACTTCAGGCATATTAAACTTACAAAAATATTTTGCAAAGTTTCTATAACTTAATTTGTTTTGTGATATTCCAAGTAAAGCTTTATGTAAGCTTTTTTCATTTGATTTTAGTTCTGGTTTGTTAGTTCTTTGAGTTCTTCTAATAATTTCATCAGAGGGATAACCACATATCCAAGGTTTTGGATATTTAGATATGTAAATTTGTAATTTCACAATGCTTTTATAATCACCATTTGTAATTAAACTAATTGTTTTAATTCCTCCTGTTTTATAAATGTAACTAGGATTTTTCTCTTTAGAATTGACAGACATGTCATTAGATTCACCAAATCTCCATTCCCAAGACTTTGCATTTTTTGTCAAATCTTTGAATAAAACTTTTTGTCCAACAGTAATATCTTTTGGTGTATATTCAAAGTTAGACCATGGTTCTTCTTTTATTTTCGTAGGATTAATCAATATTATTTTTTCTATTTTAATGCTGTCTTCTAATATTAACGTGACCTTGTATTTACTAGGTTTAGTATACAAATGTGTTTCTCTTGGATAAGATGAAGTTGAGGTATTATCGCCGAAATACCATTCTCTTTTGGAATAAACTTTAGAAGTATCCGAAAAAACAATTTCATTGTTTATTTCAAAAGATGTCGATTCAACTTTAAAACCTAGAACAGGTTTAATAGGTTTATAAAACTTTCTAAAAAATAAATAGCCTCCAATTATGAATAAGATTGAAAATATACAGATTTTTATTTTTCTCATTTTAAAATATTTAAAATCAATTAATTTGGTGATTTATATCCGCCATTTAAAGATTCACAACCATCACCATAAAAAAACTCTTCTTCTTTTTTAGAAAGTTTTGTACTATCTAAAATATACATTTTACCTGTTGGACTATAAACTGTATCGACTAAATTAATTCTACTCTTTTCAGAAATTGACTTTATTCGATTGACACTTTCGTTTTTATCAATTTTTATTTTTTCTTTTTTACAATTCATCAAAAGAAAAAAGACACTGAAATATAGAATATTTATTTTCAAACTAATTATATGTTTATTTGTAACTTTTTAATTTTTTTAGAGTAAGAACTTTAATAACAACTGAAAAAAGTTCGTATAAATTTAACATCAAATCAAAAATTTATTTTTTAAAACTGTCTTTATTCAAATTAAATATTAAAGAAAACTGATGTCTGCCCACATTGCTAAAAGGGTTGCCATTGGTAGAAATATTGTAACCATAAAAGAAAGAATAAAGCCGTGTGGCACCAAGACCAATTTTTGGTGCTATTACAAAATCATTACGATCAAAATTGGTTTGGTACTTGGCTTCTATCGCAATTGAAAGTACAAAAAGTTCCATTTCAAAACCAGTTTTTAAACCAAAAACGTTTTTATAGTTTTCTGATTTTGCAACCCATTCCACAGTCGAATAATAACCTCTTGGCGTAAACCCATAAGCGCAGTTTGGTATCTGAGGATTTGGCATCTTATGCTTTACAAAACCAATTTCTGCTGACAGACTTTTTTGCAAAGCAGCACCTATTCTAAATGAATTTCTATCAATTACACGTGAAACCTCTTTATAAGTAGAATCTTTTGTTACTTGTCCAAGAGAAATTTGGAATATTGAAAAGAGGAGTATTATTGTGAGTTTTGTTTTCATGATTTTTAAAAGTGAACAATTTCTTCGAAAAGCTCGATTTTAGTTACAATGTTGCCAAAGAAATTTTTAGTTTGATGAAACTTTTTTTCATATTGCAGTTTGCCCTTTTTGTAAGTTTCAATACTTTGCAAATCGTCTGATTCTTGATCATAATAAAAACATTGTGTTCCTTCGTTTTTATTTTTATCAAATTCTCCTATTTTTTTGCCTGACGAATCAAAACTTATAATCTTATAAAATTCTCCATCATAATTCCCTTGATAATTTGTATACTCAAACTTTTTATTTCCATTTTCAAAATTCCGAATTTCTTTTATGGGTATTCCTTCATTGGTGTAAGAAACTGGTCCATTTCGTTTGTCTTCATAGAATTTTTGCTTCTTTATTATATTTTTTAAATGATTGTCTAAAAAATAGCCAACCTCTTCTATAATAATTCCTTTTTTGTATTTTTTATATCCAGAAAAAGTATCATACTCTTTACTGTAGGAATATATAATTCCGTCATATGGTTGTAGGTAAAATTCATTTTCACTTTTTTTACCAATTATAGTACCAATTTTATTTCCTTTTTTGTCAAAATAAGTAATTACATCAGCCTTTTCATCGCTAAAAATTTCTCCTGTATTGTAAAACTCTTTGTCGCTAATAAGCTTTCCATTTTTAAATTCTTGAATGTGATTGTCATTGATTTTCAATCCGTCTTCTTCTTTTCCTGGTTCAGAATAAGTTAGTTTACTAGTTATTTTTCCAGAAGTATCGTAATATGTTCTCCCTATACAATTACCATTTTCATTATTATCAATTTGAATTTTTTTAATACCATTTTTATCAAATTCAATACTTTGTAGCAACTTGAAGCCGTTGTATGTGTCTAAACTTTTAGGCATTTGTTTATTATAAGAAAATGATTCGTAAGTATACGATTTTCCATGCAAAGGAATAGATACCTCGTCTAGAGTTAACACTCCTATTTTTAATCCATTATTGTCATAGGTTTCAAGTATTTGGCTTTTATCTTTTGGATTTATTGTTAATACATCTCTAATTTTTCCATTTTCTATCAATGAAACTTCTTTTATTATACTTTTATTTTTATAGTAAACTATTTTTTCTAAACGTAACGGACTATCATGTGAATATTCTCCTAAAATACCACTTACCACTTCAAAATCTTTATTGTAAATGGCTTCGCCTATAATTTTACCATTTTTATCAAATGATTTACAGGTTTTAATTTCATTAATAAAAGTTTCAACATAGCCTGAATTCTCATTGTCAAGGCTGTAATATTTGTTTACAACGGGAAGTCCATTTTTTGCAATATGTTGGGCATATAAACCTTTAGTTTCAAAGATAATATTACCATCAAACAGCATATTATTTTTATATATGCATTCGGTTTTGCTACCATTTTTTAGAAAGCTAATTACTTTGCCATTTATGGCACTATTTTTTATTTCGTAAATAACAGCCGTCTTGCCATTTTCAAAAAATTGTGTGGCTTGCCCATTAAAAGTTTTATCTTCATTAAGATTACATAGTTGTTCTAACATTTTTGACTTATCAAGTCTGTATTCGTTTATTTGAATCGTTTTTTGGTCATTTTTTTTAATTATTCTAAAATATTCAGCGCTTTGTTTGGTGGTTAAACTATGAAATTTGCTCATCCAAATTGTATCATTTTGCGCAAATGCAAAAGTTGAAATTGAGAATAATGTTAAGAATAGTTTTTTCATTTTAAATTAATTAATTTTTTAAATTTCATGATACAATTTATTGTAAGAAACTTGAATAAACAAAACTATGTTTAATAAAGATGACGGTGATGTTAACAAATAACCAATACCTAAAACATAAAACCATTTTAAGTTTTCATTAGCCATTTTGTTTTGAGACCAATTGTATAAAACTTTCTAAAAAATAAATAGCCTCCAATTATGAATAAGATTGAAAATATACAGATTTTTATTTTTCTCATTTTAAAATATTTAAAATCAATCAATTTGGTGATTTATATCCGCCATTTAAAGATTCACAACCATCACCATAAAAAAACTCTTCTTCTTTTTTAGAAAGTTTTGTACTATCTAAAATATACATTTTACCTTTTGGACTATAAACTGTATCGATTAAATTAATTCTACTCTTTTCAGAAATTGACTTTACTAGATTGACACTTTCGTTTTTATCAATTTTTATTTTTTCTTTTTTACAATTCATCAAAAGAAAAAAGACAATGAAATATAGAATATTTATTTTCAAACTAATTATATGTTTATTTGTAACTTTTTAATTTTTTTAGAGTAAGAACTTTAATAACAACTGAAAAAAGTTCGTATAAAATTTAACATCAAATCAAAAATAATATTTTTATAAATATGCAATCAACTCCTGATTTTCACTTTGAATTAAAAAGAGAAAATCTCTTTGGTTATGAAATCTCCTCTTTAAAATTGTTTTTAATTTTGTTTGTAAAACTAGTTTGTAATTAAAATTGAATTCGCTCTTGTTTTAGTTATTTTGTCTTTAACACTAACACCAACACCATTTTTCCAATATTTGGCTGTTCTGACACCTTCATCATTTAGTGCAGATCCACAAATGTATATGTCATTTTCAAAAATTTTAATAGACTTTAAATCTGGATTTGACAAACCATCTCTGATGTAAGTTGCTTCACCATTCTTCCAGTAGGCGGGTAGTGTTTTGTTTTCAGTAAAATTGTATTTGGTTCCAACAATATAAATATCATTGTTAACAACATCAATATCAACAAATGATCTTGCATTGATATAATCCCCGACAGCAACACCATTTTTTAGACATTTGTAAACTCCATTAAAACTAGTTCCTATAAGATATACGTCATTGGTATTGGTTACAAAAATCTTAGTGAAATTATCATTTTGTGTAGTATTTGTATTTGGTATGTTATTTACTACACTATTTTTCCAATATTTACATACCTGATAAGTTACACCACCGATAAGTGTACTTTTATAACCTAATGTATACACATCGTTATTAAGGGCTGTCATAGCAACTATACCACCATCAAAATCAGTTAATCCTAAACTATAAGTTGGTTGACCATCTTTCCAAGAAACTACTCTGAAATTATTATTACCGTCATAACCCGTTCCATACATAAAAACTTCACCGGCTACGACTCTGAAATAATATATTTTTTGAATGGTACCAGTCGTAGCATTTGGTAAAAATATTCTTACTCCATTTTTCCAATATTTACCATCTGTTGAGCAAGCATAAAAATCATTCCCATCAATACATGAAAAACTAGCTCCAGTTGCATCTGGGAGTAACGTCGCTTCATTATTTTTCCATACAAATGGCCTTACTGGAGATGTATCCATACTGTATCCGTTAGTAAATTCTTCTCCTGTGAGATAAACATTTACTGGTTTATCAACAGCAACTGGTTTGTCATTTTTACTGCATGATAATTGAAGAAATAGAATAGTAACTAATAGCACTAAATTTGTTTTTTTTGTAAATTTTCTCATAATAATTGTTTTTGAACTTGTTAATATTAAATTGATTTAAAAAGGTTTAAAAGGGCAATTTTTGAATAATAATCGTTTCATTAAATAAATTTTTTAATTCTTAAGATTTTTAAATACGAATATAATTCACATTTAAAATAATTGACAACAATATTTTTTTGTTACAAACAAAATTAGATAAACTTACCCTGAAAAAATAATTTTTAGCGTCTACAAAACGTCTACAAAAGCAAAATATTATCACTGTTTCTGGTGAAACATCATACTATTAAATCTATAACAAAAAAATGCCGCTTTCAAGTTTTGAAAGCGGCATTTATATACAATTATAAAATTACTATTTCACTGTAACTCTAATATCAACTCTTCGGTTTTGAGCTTTGCACTCTGGCGTATCGTTTGCTTCACATATTGGGTGAAGTGGTCCATAACCTTCTGCTTTTTCAATAGCACCAACTGGTACACCAGCAGCTTCTAATTGTGATTTCACGAATGAAGCTCGGTTAAAAGAAATTTTGTTATTTAATTCAACTTCACCAGTACTATCAGTATAACCCCCTAATTTGATTTTTGCAGAAGGATAGGCTTTCAAAATTGCCGCGATATTGGCAACTTGCTCTTTTGAAGACGCTGTTAATTCAGAACCTCCAGAAACAAAATACGTTCTGTCTAAAGAAATCCATCCTTTTGATTTGTCTGTATCTACAACTGATTTTACATCAGATAAAAAACTAAATAATTTATATTCAGATGATAATTTACCCACTTTTATTTCTTGTCCAGAAGGCAATTTGAAAGAAGTGTTTTCACCTAAATCATAAACATAATTTCCATCAGCATCTACAGTTCCAACAGTTACAGTTTTTGCATCACCAATAAATTTTCCATCTGCATCGTAACGAGCCATACAAATTGCAGTTTGTGCTTCGTCACAACCTTTTTGTTTACACATTGCTAGACATTCTTCTTTGGTCATTTTAGCACATTCGTCCATAGAACAATTTGTTCCTTCGACCATTTCTGTTCCAGCACAACAATCAGCTTTAGCTGTTTCAGAATGACTTCCGTTTCCTAAAATTGGAGCAATTACCAATCCAATCAAACAAGTCAATTTAATTAAAATGTTCATAGATGGTCCAGAAGTATCTTTAAATGGATCTCCAACTGTATCTCCAGTTACTGCTGCTTTGTGAGCATCAGAACCTTTGTAAGTCATTTCTCCATTAATCATAACACCTGCTTCGAAAGATTTTTTAGCATTGTCCCAAGCACCACCAGCATTGTTTTGGAAAACTGCCCAAAGTACACCCGAAACGGTAACTCCTGCCATATATCCACCTAACATTTCAGCTACTAACTTGTGGTTATCTCCGTAAACTAATAAACCTAAAAGTACAATTGCAATTGGGAAACCAATAGTCATGATTCCTGGTAACATCATTTCTCGTAAAGCGGCTTTTGTAGAAATATCAACACATTTTGCATATTCTGGTTTTCCAGTTCCTTCCATAATTCCCGGAATTTCCTTGAATTGACGACGCACTTCATACACCATATCCATCGCAGCTTTTCCTACTGAATTCATGGCCAATGCAGAGAATACTACTGGAATCATTCCACCAATAAATAACATTGCTAAAACTGGTGCTTTGAAAATATTGATTCCGTCGATTCCTGTAAAAGTTACATAAGCAGCAAATAAAGCCAATGAAGTTAATGCTGCCGAAGCGATTGCAAAACCTTTTCCTGTTGCAGCAGTTGTGTTACCAACTGAATCTAAAATATCAGTTCTAGTACGAACTTCTTTTGGTAATTCGCTCATTTCAGCAATTCCTCCAGCATTGTCAGATATTGGTCCGAAAGCATCGATTGCCAATTGCATCGCTGTTGTAGCCATCATTGCTGAAGCCGCCAAAGCTACACCATAGAATCCTGCAAAAGCATAAGAAGCCCAAATTGCAGCAGCAAACAAAATTACTGTTGGGAAAGTAGAAATCATTCCAGTTGCTAAACCTGCAATTACGTTGGTTCCTGCACCTGTTGACGATTTTTGTACGATTGCCAAAACTGGACTGGTACCCAAACCTGTATAATATTCGGTAACTGATGAAATGGCTCCACCAACTATTAAACCTACGATTGTAGCATAAAAAACACGCATTGAAGAAATTTGAACCATTCCTTCTCCAAAGAAACTCATAGTCATAGTTTCTGGCAACATATATCGTACTAAAAAGAAACAAGATATTGCAGTCAAAGCAATAGAAACCCAGTTTCCGATGTTTAATGCACCTTGAACTTGTTTTTCTTTAGCGTTATCATCAGAAATTTTTACTAACATCGTTCCAATGATAGAAAACAAAATTCCGAAACCAGCGATTGCCATTGGTAATAAAATTGGTCCGATTCCGCCGAATATATCGTCAATTTTTCCACCCATATCTTTAATAACGTAGTTTCCAAGAACCATGGCAGCTAAAACTGTTGCAACATAAGAACCAAATAAATCGGCACCCATTCCTGCAACGTCTCCAACATTGTCTCCAACATTATCTGCAATTGTAGCAGGGTTACGAGGATCATCTTCTGGGATTCCTGCTTCAACTTTACCTACTAAATCAGCACCTACATCGGCTGCTTTTGTATAAATTCCACCACCAACTCTTGCGAATAATGCTATAGATTCTGCACCCAAAGAAAAACCTGCTAATGTTTCTAAAACAATAGTCATGTCTTCGGTTGATGTCCAAACACCACCCATAAATTTATGATATAATAAAATAAAAATACCTGTCAAACCAAGAACTGCCAATCCAGCAACTCCTAATCCCATTACGGTTCCTCCACCAAAAGATACTTTCAATGCTTGTGGCAAACTTGTACGAGCGGCTTGCGTAGTACGAACATTAGTTTTGGTTGCAATTTTCATTCCCATATTTCCAGCCAAAGCCGAAAAAAATGCTCCTATTATGAATGCAAAAACTATTAAATAATTCGTCGTTGCTCCTGGCAATAAAGTCAAACCAAATAAAACAACGCTCGCACCAATAACGAAGAAAGTCAATAAACGGTATTCTGCTTTCAAAAATGCCAAAGCACCTTCGTAGATATAATCTGAAATTTCTTTCATTTTCCCGTCGCCAGCGTCTTGTTTCAAGACCCATCCTTTTTTGATTTGCATAAAAATCAAACCAATGATTGCCATTACTATTGGCACATAAATCATTATTGTATTCATAAACTTAAATTTTATTATCAATTTTATCGGGTGCAAAAGTAATAAAAATTTAAGAATTAAAGTGTTTAATGAATAAAAACTGTAAATTTGAATCTAAACAAATCATAAAACCAATGAAAAAACTACTATTCAATTCTTCAAATGTCATAAACACTAACTTAGGATTACTGATTATCCGATTAATCATCGGAGTTTTAATGGCTTTCTATGGCTATGAAAAAATGGTACATTTTAACGAAATGGCCGCTTCTGATTTTTGGATGAAAAACGTTAGTTTTCTTGGAATGTCTGGTAAAGTTCCGTTAGCACTAACTGTGTTTGCTGAACTTGTTTGCAGTGTAATGCTTATTTTAGGTTTGTTTTCGAGGGTTGCTTTGTTCGTACTTATGTTTTGTATGGCTTATATTTTCTTGGTAATTTTCCCAATGTCTATTTTAGATAAAGGCGATAATGGCTACCACTTTAATGATGCTTTTGTTTATTTCATTGTTTATCTTGGATTATTTTTTACTGGTGTTGGAAAGTATAGTGTTGATGCGAAATTATTTTCTTCATAATCAATCTCTAATATTAAAAAAAGTATACTCTAGCTTCATATAAATTCCGTTTGGTGCTGTTCGCAACATATCGGAATATAATTGTTGCCTGTAAGCCAAATCAACTCTGGCTTGGCTATTGATAATAAACTGAATGGATGGAACAACATCAAGAAAAGATTTTTTATTTTCATTGAGTCTTTGACCCAAAAATTCAATCATTACATTAATATTGGTTTGTTTTAAAGAAGTATAACTTTTTGGATAAACCAATTTTCCGAATGACAACGTATAATTCACAGCCGAGTTGCTTTGCGAACTTGGAAATGGATTTTTAGCCGTGTTATTTACTGCTTTTTCAAAAGAAATCGAGGAACTAATCGCCAATTTATTGATTAATTGCGTGGCTACAACTCCAGTTTCGAAACCCGAATTGTGTCCCATAGTTTCAATTTCTTCTTGATGTATATCCGAATTGTTGTAACTCGCCCTTCCATAAACGGCGATCCGAAAATGCGAATGTAAATCGTCTATAGAAAAAACACGGTATTTGCCATAAAAACTGCCGCCTTCTACCACCAAATTTTGGTTTCTATTGCTTATAAATGCCGATGCATGAACCATTAAACTTTTGCTTGCGCCATACATGATTTCAGGCATGAGATGGTAATTATATCCCGATTCGAATTTTTCTTTCATTAAAGACTGTGACATTCTCGCACCAATAGAACCTGTGGGCATGTTACTAGCCGGTTCGGTCATGACAAATAATTCTTGTGCCGATAATTGAAAACTTACTAAAAAAATGAGTATCAAAAATCGCATTTTACAACAATTTTAAATGATAATCATCCTCGTTTTCCAATCCATAGGTTGGGTATTTGGCATATACTTTTAGATTTTTTTTAAAATCTTTCATGACTAAATAGCCTTTATCCAAAACTTTAAATCGAGTTAAACCGTTTACTGTTTTTGGATTGATATCAATGAATACTAAATTCAGATTGTCTTTTTTAAGTTTTAAATTATCATCTATTTTCAGATTATCTAAATCTATTGTGATGAGCATTGAACCTACAAAAAAACCTGCTTTTTGAACACTTTCTTTCAAAATTCTTGGCGAAATGGTAGTGTTTTTTTTCAAGGAAATCGTAAATGTATTAGAGTTCAAATCGATATCGACTTTCTCGACTTCGGGTAATTTTTTGAGTTGTTTGTTTATGGCATTTGAGCACATCGAACAAGTTAAACCAGTCGCTATGATTTCCGCTTTGGTTATTTGTGCAAATGAATTAAATGCACAAAATAATAACAATAATAAAAAGACTTTATTTTTCATTTTTTTGGTTTTTTTAAAATATCACGGATTTTAAAAATCCGTGATAAATATTTAATTTTAAATTTTATAAACTAACAATTCGATGTTTGTAGTATTTCCCTCAGTTAAAAATCCACTTTTTTTGGAATAAACTCAATATGAAAAACTAGTTTTTTAATTTGTTTCAAAAACTCTTTTGTATTGGCAACATTCTGGCAAATCGTTGTAGGTTTCTAAACTTGTTTGTGCCATTTCAGAATCGTGTCCAACACCAGCAATTCGTGTTAAAATATCTTTTTCAGTAGTTTTTTGTACATCAAATGTTATTGTTGCGAATTGAGTTTTCTCGTTCCAAACTACTTTTGAAACATTTTTTTCGTTTCCTGCTTTTTCTATTCTAGATTTGCACATCCCACAATTTCCAGCAATTTTTATTTTTTCAGTCTTTGCATTTTTTATTTGTGAAAACGAAGTTGTGAATGATAACAATACAACGATTGCTATCATTATTTTTGATAATTTTTTCATTTTTATTGATTTTAATAGCGGAATTCATGAACTCCGTTTCATTTTGATAATTTTTAAGATTTAGGACAAAGTAAGGCCAAAATAATATCCAACAATCTCTTAAAAACTGTTGAAATATTCTAAAACGGATACTTTTTTGGCTAGTCAGAAATAGAAATTATCCTATATTGGGTGGAGACCAAATGAAATAGAAACCATCAGAAGGGTTGGTTTCGTTATTATAAAAAACTTGTTTCGAAGTTGAAACAAGAAAATGATTGTTTTTAATTTCAGTAAAAGCATATAAAATAGCACTAAAGGAAACGGTTTGAATTTGGCACGTAGATTTTCCACATTTCCCTTCGCAACCTTTATCAGATTTGTCTTTAGATTTTTTTTGACAACATTTCATTTTGCAATTTCCAGCACTCATTTCTGATTTGCAAGATGCTTTTTTTGAAGTCATTCCGCACGCAAAAATACTGCTTGGCATCCAAAAGAAACCAATTAAAACCAGTATTATGATGTAAAAATTTTTCATATCTAAAACAAATATCAAACAAATTTAGATTTATTTTTTAGATAATTGATTAATTGTTTGTTAAATAAAAAAGGCTCCCGATTTCTCGAGAGCCAATTAAAAAAAACTACTACATTTTTACTTTTTAATGATTTTGCTTGTGGCGGCTCCTTGGCTTGAAGAAACTTTAAACAAATACATTCCTGAGGTTAATTTTTCAATATTTACATTATTTAACGTGTTGTTTAATTTTTGAGTAATCAAAACACGACCGTTTATATCTGAAAATTCTACACTGGCGTTTTCTAAATCTTGAAAGTCAATATTTATGTTGCTTGTAGCAGGATTTGGATAGATTTTTAAGGTCGAGCTAATATCAAAACTTGAGTTAACCAATGTAGTAACTGAAGCACAAGCCGATGTAACGGTACCGCTAGATAAAGTAACTTCTACTTTATAGTTACCTGTAACAGTTGGTGTATAGGTTTGGTTTGTTGCTCCTGGCAATAAAGTATTTGGGCAATTATACCACTGGTAGGTTGCACCTGTTTGGGAAGTATAGAATTTTTGGATTAAAAACTTAGTGTTTTAGACCAAAATATATTGCACTGAAATTTCTACTAAGGTTTAAAACTTTAAATAAGAAACCATAATGAAAATTAAATAACGATTATATATTTTTTTGATTTTTTATAAAATTTACCTGTTTTACTAATTCTAAAAAAACAAAAATATCCTGCTTGAATTGGATTCTAGCAGGATATCAAAATAGTCATAAAAAATTTTATTTAGTATTAGATCTTTTTCTTGTAAACTATAACTTCTTACAAAATTAAAACTTATTATAATTTTTGGACAGAACACCACATTGTGGTATCACTTTGACCTGGATAAACTATAATATCTAATTGATCACCAGAAAAATAAGCAGGAAAATCTTGAGTTTGCATTGTAGCATCTGTCTTGCACAAAACAGGAATTCCACCAGACCAAATTCCTTTTTTTCTATTTTTTTCATCTTTTTCATCTTTTTCATCTTCAAAATCATAATAAATGAATTGGTCTCGAAAGTCATAATATCCTAAATCCATTGTTGCAAAGTTTACTGATTTTTTATCTGTTACATATAAAATTTTTAAAAACTTTCCATCGGTTGTTACTGCAACATTTTGGCTAGTTTGAATAAAATTTTCAGAAGTGCCTTTCTTGGTTAAATTACCTAAAGAATTCCATACATTTTTAACTTCATTGTATCTTAATAAAGACAATCGTTTTGTCTTATTATCTTGATTACAAATCATGAATAAATTTGGTTTACTGTCAATTAAAACACTTACAACCGCAGGACAACTTTTATTATAAACAACAATTGGTTCATTGATATTGTTTTTAATTTGGCTTAATGACCAAACATTATTAGACCAAACAGCACAATTAACGGAAGTTTCATTATTATCTAGGAAAAAAAGATGTAATCTATTATTGTGCATTATTACCGTTGGACTATTTGTAGTTTGTAGTGGTTTTCCATCGATTAGTAATTCTCCTGTTTTATACCATATTTCATTTTTTATATCAAAAAAGCACCAATAAATATTATTACTATGACTATCGGTGTAAAAAAGATATAAAAAATCGCCCCATTGAACCATAACTGGATTAAAATTAGTTGATGGTGTGTTTACATCATCTGGAGTTGGAAATTTTTGAGGTTTATAAGATTTAAAATCTCCATTTTCATTTTTTATAGATTTAGCAAACCACAAATGATTTATGTCTTCGGTGTTTTTATAAACCATAAAAAGCGAATTTTCAATTATACAAATAGCTGGTGCTTTGTCCGATTTCATTTTATCCTCTTTTATTTTTTTATTACTTTCCCATATACCATTGGGTGTATAAGTTGGGTTTGTAATAATCTCACTAATCTCTTTTTTTAGAGCAGGATTTTTAGGAGCATGGCCATTTTTCCATGACGGATAGGAATAATAATCTATTATTGGATTGTTTTTTTCTCTTAATGTAATTATTGCTCCTGCATGTGGATAATAAAACTCTGCATCTTTATCATTTTTATAGTGCTCGTTTGTTGCTAATTTTTTATTTATTGTACTGTATGGCACTAACGGATAATTATTGGCATAAGGTGCATCTGCCTTAGCTTGCTCGTAACTACTACTGCCAATCAATCGCCCTTGATTTAAACCAAAAGCACCTTCATTGTATAATGCTAAACTATGCTCATGACCCCAATACCAGGCGGCAATTTTGTTTTTAAAATAGGGAGCGAACTGTTTGTACAAATACGGATTAATACAATTATTACCATATTGTTTTGAATTTAAGCCCCCAACATGAGAAAACAATTGATGATGAGACAACATAATTGTTTTGCCACTAAACTTTTCAATTTTATTAATAGCCCAATCAAAATCGTTTTGACTTTTTAAATCTGGTCCTTCAATAGCACCTGAAAGAGTTGAGGCAGGATTACCATCATTTATGCCTGTGTCTAAACCTACAAATTGATAAGTGTCATCTTCAGTTTTTAAACAAAAATAACTTGCCGCCTGATTTGTGTCAGGTATACCATTATTTATAACATCTATCATATGATAAAAACCTTCACCTTGACTGTAGTATTCATGGTTTCCTGGTATACCAAAAACAGGTACAGTTGGATTTATCTTTCTAATTATTTTGATAAATTTATCTTCATATTCACTTTTGGATCCTGAATAATAAACATCTCCTAAATGAATGATACAATCAACTCCGTCTTTTATTAATGCTCGTAAAAATTCTTTGGCATCATGATTTTCTGTACCCCAATCTCCTATAACTGCAATTTTAGCATTTTTTGGCAACTTCCAATCAATTACTCCATAATTTATGTCGCCATTTCCAAATTTATTATCTTTATAATCTCTATAAATATTTGTTAAACCATCCAAATAAGGCAACCAATTTGTCACATACTGAAAGCCTGTGGTTCTAAACCAATCCCAGCCTTTTGCTGTACTGTAATCCCAAGCATCAATGCTGGTATTAAAATTTACAATGTTTTTAGTTCGAAGGTATTCTTGAACTGCATCAAAAAAATATTCATTGGCATACGCCTGATAGTCCACATTTTCAACGCTAAAACTAGCCGTTGGCACAACTGTTTTTTTGCCTTCGAGTTTCATTTTTACAAATTTCCAACATCCTTGAGACATCGGTAAGTTTCTAATTTCAGAAATTGTGAGGTTTGGGTTTTCGTCTTTTAAATACTGTTCAATTAAAGACTGCCAACGAGAAAGTGCAGGATTACTTGTTGTAAAAATTGGTAAATTTTCCATAAAAATTGTTTTTAAGATTATTTTATTTAGTTCATTAATTACTGCAAAACTAAAGAACACTAAAATATTAAAAACAGGTATAAATACTTGATTTACAATACATAAACACAACTGTAAAAAATTTTTAACTTTAAAAAGAATGTGAAGTATGAATGGGTATTTGGGAAGTATACTTGATGATTTGTATTTGTTGGGAAAGCAAATGATTGATAAACAATTAAATCAACTTTGTTATCGTTATTGAAATCTGCTACTGCTAACTATTGTTTGGTATCAACTTGAATTAATTATGAAATGCAAATTACTACAACCTAAGAAACTAAACCACGCAAAAATGTGTAGTTTTGAAAATTATTTTATTAAAATCTTGTATTTTACCGTTTGGCATTCAAAAGAAACCAATTAAAACCAATCGTGT
>JANPDC010000004.1:0-3994 GCA_031431275.1 Bacteroidota bacterium | reverse complement strand
TAATTCAAAATAAATACTCTGTTAATTCAAAATATTTTTTTTATATTTGCATTATAATAAATTTGTTATGGCAATAATTAGAGAAATAATAAACGCAATAAACGAGAATAGAAAAATGTATCCTATTCTTGCTATATCTGGACCGAGACAATCTGGAAAAACAACGATGCTTATGGAAAGTTTTCCTGAGTATCGTTATATTAGTATGGAAAATATTGATGCTAGAAATTTTTTGGCTAATGATCCAAATGGATTCTTTGAAAAATATGATAAATTCTGTATTTTCGATGAAGCACAACGAGCACCCGAATTGTTCTCTTATTTGCAAACAAAAGTAGATAATGACAAAATTATGGGTCAATACATTCTTTCGGGTTCGCAAAATTTTCATTTAATGAGAAGCATCACGCAAAGTTTGGCTGGTCGTGTGGCAATATTAAAATTATTTCCATTGGATTTCAACGAATTAAAATCAGAAAACTTATTAGATAAAGATTATATAAAAGCAATGTTAAAAGGTTTTTATCCAGCAATTTATGATAGAAATATTCCGTCTAAAAATTTTTATAACAGTTACATTCAAACTTATGTAGAGCGTGACATTACCGATTTGGTCAACATTCAAAATTTGCGTTCTTTCAGGATGTTTTTGGGTTTGTGTGCTGCTCGTGCGGGACATTTATTGAATTTGAATAATCTTGCAACCGATTGTGGCATTTCGCAACCAACCGCCAAGGCTTGGTTATCGGCTTTAGAAAGTAGTTATATTGTATTTTTGTTGCAACCATTGCACAATAATTTCAATAAACGAATTATTAAAACTCCAAAGTTGTATTTTTATGATACGGGATTGCTGTGTCATTTGTTGAAAATAAAAGACGAAAATCAAATTAAATTGAATGCTTTTAAAGGAAATCTTTTCGAGAATATGATTGTTGCGGAATATGCTAAACAAAATTACCATCAAAATAATTATGATGAATTTTGGTTTTGGCGTGATGCATCGGGTCATGAAGTCGATTTGATTCGCCAAGACGATTTTATGTTCAATACCATCGAAATTAAGTCTACATCGACAATTATGAGTAATTTGTTCAAAGGATTAGAATATTTCGAAAGTCTAGCCAAAGAAGATGTAAAATCCAAAACCTTGGTTTACGCAGGTTTAGAAAATCAAAAAAGAACAAATGCAAATGTTGTTTCTTGGTATGATTTAAAATAATTACATTTGAAATCGCCACTAACAAAAATTTGCGTAAGCAAATACCATTAAATAAAAGCGATAACATATATGACTGACAAAAAATAAATTTTACATATATAAAAATGATTCAGAAATTTCAAAACCATATCAATCAAAACTTTTCACTTTTAGCCAATAAAAAACTAATTATTGCAACAAGTGGAGGTTTAGATTCTATGGTTTTGTTACATTTATTTCAGAATTTGAATCAAGAAATAGCAATTGCGCATTGCAATTTTCAACTTCGTGGAATAGAAAGTTTTGAAGACCAAAATTTTGTTCAAGATTATGCAGTTGCAAATAATATTCCAATATTTGTAACCCAATTCGATACCGAAAATTTCGCTAATGATTACAAATTATCGACTCAAGTAGCGGCTCGAAACCTTCGTTACGATTGGTTCTATGAACTTTTAGAATCCGAAAATTACGATTATATTCTAACTGCGCATCATGCTGATGACAATCTTGAAACATTTATAATCAATCTTTCAAGAGGCACAGGTTTGGATGGTTTGGTTGGAATTCCGTCTCAAAACGACAAAATTATTCGACCACTTTTAGTTTTTTCTCGTCAAGAAATTGAAGATTATGCCAATCAAAATAATATCAAATGGCGAGAAGATTCTAGTAACGCATCGGATAAATATTTACGAAATAAAATCCGTCATAAAATAATTCCGACTTTTAAAGAACTGAATCCGAATTTTTTAGATTCATTTCAAAAAACTCAAAGTTATTTGCAAGAATCTCAATCTTTAGTTGACGATGCTGTTAATATGATGTATCAAAATGTAGCAACCGAAATCGATTCAGAAATTCATTTTGATTTGAATAAATTGAAACAACTTTCGAATTACAAATCATATTTGTATCAATTTTTAAAAGATTATGGCTTTTCGGCTTGGAATGACATTTATGATTTGGTCGATTCGCAATCTGGGAAAATTGTATATTCCAATAACTATCAATTATTAAAAAATAGAAATCATCTCATCTTATCGCCAATTTCAGAATTTGAAAATGAAGTTTATTTCGTAGAAGAAAATCAGTTAGAAGTTAAAATTCCTATAAAATTATCGTTTTGTCAGGTTAATCAAATTTCAGATACTAATCAAAATGCTATATTTGTCGATGCAAATAAATTAAAGTTTCCGCTAATAATAAGAAAGTGGAATGAAGGTGACAGTTTTCAGCCATTTGGAATGAACGGAAAATCCAAAAAAGTCAGTAAATTTTTTAAAGATGAGAAATTATCTGTTTTAGAAAAACAAAAAATTTGGATTTTAATATCTGATAATCAAATAGTTTCGATTATTGGTTTGCGACAAGATTATCGATTTAAAATAGAAAATACAACACAAAACATTTTACAAATTACACATATTATATAATGAAGAAAATATATTTATTAGTCATTGCTTTTTTTGCTTTTGCAAATGCTAATTCCCAAATAATTAATCCAGTAAAATGGATTTCCAAAACCGAAAAAATATCAGAAACCGAATTTAATTTAATCGTTTCAGGAAAAATTGATCCCGAATGGCACGTTTATTCTCAATTCACTCCAGATGGCGGTTCTTTGCCAATGGAATTGAAATTTTCTGAACAAAAAGGCAATTTTGACCTAATCGGAAAAGCGGTTGAAAGCTCTTATAAGAAAGCGTTTAACGATATTTTCGGCGTCGATGAATTCTATTTCGAAAAATCTGTAACTTTAGTTCAAAAAGTAAAAATTATAAATCTAAAAACGGATAAAATCAAATTAACTATTGATTATCAGGTTTGTAAAGAATCTTGTATTAATGACAAAAAAACATTTATTTTTGATATTCCAATTGCTAAAACTACCGAAAATGTAGTTACTCCAATTTCAACTATTGATTCCTCTAAAACTTCTGAAATTGTTCCAACAAAAGTTGAATCAATAAAAAAAAAAGAATTAGCAATTCAAGAAAGTAAGGTTTCAGAAGTTCCTAAATCAGAAGATAAAAGTTTGTGGACTATTTTTATTCTTGCTTTTTTAGGAGGATTTGCGGCATTATTAACACCATGTGTTTTCCCAATGATTCCAATGACCGTGAGTTTTTTTACAAAACAAAGTAAAACAAAATCTCAAGGAATCAGAAATGCAATTTTTTATGGAATTTCAATCATCATAATATATGTTTTGCTTGGAACAATTGTTACTGCAATTTTTGGTGCCGATGCTCTAAATGCACTTTCAACCAACGTTTATTTTAATATAATTTTCTTTGTTTTATTAGTTTTCTTTGCTGCATCATTTTTGGGTGCTTTCGAAATTATGTTACCTAATTCTTGGGCAAATAAAATTGATAGTCAAGCAGATAGAGGTGGAATTATTGGAATTTTGTTTATGGCTTTGGCATTGGCCTTACCCTTTATGCTTTTTGCTATGTTTCCTGGTTGGTTACATTCGTTACCCAAATCCGGCGGTTGGCTCAATACGGTTAAAGTAGTTTTGGGTTTTCTAGAATTGGCTTTGGCTTTCAAATTTTTATCCAATGCCGATTTGGTTTTGCAATTGCATTTATTAGAAAGAGAAGTTTTCCTATCCATTTGGATTGCTATTTTTGGAACATTGGCATTGTACTTATTTGGCAAAATTACATTGCCACATGATAGTCCATCGTCACACATTTCAGTAGGAAGATTGTCCTTTGGATTAGTAGTTTTATCCTTTACAATCTATATGATTCCAGGACTTTGGGGCGCACCATTAAAATTAAT
>JANPDC010000003.1:0-4001 GCA_031431275.1 Bacteroidota bacterium | reverse complement strand
GTGAAATGATGAATGCAGGTTTGCCTTTAGCCTTAGCAACCGACTTTAATCCAGGTTCAACTCCATCTGGAAATATGAACTTTGTAGTAGCAACTGCTTGCATTAAAATGAAAATGACCCCTGAAGAAGCTATCAATGCAGCTACAATCAACGGAGCCTTTGCAATGGGATTGTCTCAAACTCATGGTAGTATCACTATCGGAAAAAAAGCCAATCTGATTATTACAAAACCTATACCCTCCTACTATCAATTACCGTATGCCTTTGGCAGTAATCTAATTGATACCGTAATCGTAGAAGGAGAAATATTTGCATAAAAAAAGGAACTTTAAAAGTTCCTTTTTTTTCTATCAAATACTTCAGACTATTATTTTAAAGTAAAACTTGTTTTAGAAACCAATTGATCCTTATCAAAAATATTCACAAAATAAGTTCCTTTTTGAAAATCTTTCCCTGGTAAATTTTCTGTAACATCAACTGTTTTATTTTCATAATTAACATTGGAAATAAAACTATAAGTCAAAGTATTATCACCAAAAGTTTCTGTTTTCTTGTCTCCTAAAACATTATTTTTGCTGTCAATTACTTGAACAAAATAGGATTTAGCCCCTGATTGTGCTACTTGATTTTCAGCAATAGTGAAACTAATTTTAAGAACATCTGCTCTGCTGGCTTTGTCTGTTGCAACTTGTTTTCCAGAACTTTTTAATTTATAAGCTGAACCTCTGGTGTTCAAAACAGTTAATTTTGCTGCTTTTTCCACCACTTTAGATAATTCTTCATTTTGTCCGGCTAATGCTTCATTGGATTTTTTAGCTTCTCCTAATACCACTACTGTACTATCGCGTTGTGTAGTTAAGGTTGTATTTTGTTTTTTCAAACCTTCATTCTCGGCCATCAAAACTTTCATATTTGATTGTAAAGCAATGGATTGTGTCCTGTATTTTGCCAAAGAAGCTACATCTCCTTTTGATTTACTAAGATCACTCATTAAGTTTACCACTTTATCTCTTTCTTGAGTTAACTCATCGGACATAGAAGTGTTTTCAGCTATTGCAGCATCGTAAGTAGATTTTAGTTCTTGTAAATCTTTCATTACTGTCTCTTTTTCGGTTAAAGTCGACTTTAATTCTGTTTTTACAATATTTGTTTCAGATGTCATTTTAAAAATATACACCAAACTTCCCACTAATAAAACGGCTAAAACGGCTATAACCGCTTTTAAACTTGAACTACTTTTTTGATTTTCCATTTTTTATTTTTTATAATTAAATTGAAATATAATCACTTGATAACGTAAATTTACACAATTATATTATTTTTAACAATATTTTTTTATAAATGGAAAAGATTATCCCTTTTACAATTAATGATCTTGCAAGAATTACAAACCATAGAAGTGGTGAAATAAAATTTGGAGAGAAAATGATAATAGTGCCGAAAGACACTGATACAATTGCGTTTCTTAAAACTAGTGAAGCTAAATATGTCTTATTTGGAATACCCGAAGATATTGGCATCCGAGCTAATTTTGGAAGACCAGGAGCAGCATCAGCTTGGGATAGTGCCATAAAGAGTATTGCAAATATTCAGCACAACCGTTTTTGCAAAGGAAATCAATTAATTGTTTTAGGGCAATTAGATGTCACTACAGAAATGAAAGATGTTGAACATTTAGATTTTAACGACATTGATGATCGGGCTAAACTAAGCCAATTAGTGGCCAAAATAGATAAAGATGTTTCTCATATTATTTTTAATATCGTGAAATTAGGAAAAACTCCGATAATCATTGGTGGAGGACATAATAATTCTTACGGAAATATTAAAGGATCGGCTTTAGCCAAAGGCAAACCTGTAAATGCCATAAATTTTGATGCCCATTCCGATTTTAGAATTTTAGAAGGACGACACAGCGGCAACGGTTTTTCTTATGCCTATGAAGAAGGCTTTCTGAAAAAATATTTCATTTTTGGTTTACACGAAAACTACACCTCTAAAAGTGTTTTGGATATAATTAAAAAAATTGAAGATCGTGTACGCTACAATACGTATGACAGTATTAATATTAGAAAAGAAAAAGAGTTCAATCAAGAGATGGAACACGCTTTAGAATTCATAAATGACGATTTCTACGGAATCGAAATTGATTTGGATGCTATTCCTAATATTGCTTGCAGCGCAATGACGTTGAGCGGTTTCTCTGTTGAAGAATTACGCCAATTTGTTTCTTTTTTCGCAAAATATAAAAATGCTACTTATTTACATATTTGTGAAGGTGCGCCCGATTTAGGAGAAGATAAAAACAATCATTTAATTGGTAAACTTATTGGCTATCTCGTTACTGATTTTATAAAATCGAACCAGCAAATTGTTTAACTGTTTAATCGATAAATCGGTTAAACGGATAACCAATTTACCTAATCGATAAATAATACTACCTTTGCAACACTATCTATGTACTTAATACATGATATTTAATATTAAAAATATGTTATTCGAAGATTTTTCACTTTCAAAAAGTATACAAAGAGCCGTATTTGAACAAGGCTATTTAGAAGCAACTCCAATACAAGAACAAGCTATTCCAATCGTTTTATCAGGCAGAGATATGATTGGATGCGCACAAACCGGTACTGGAAAAACTGCTGCTTTTGCTATTCCCATCATTCATCAATTGCATAGAATAGTAGGTTCATCTAAAAAAGCAAGCCCAATCCGCGCCTTAATAATTACCCCTACAAGAGAACTAGCCGTTCAAATTGGACAAAATTTTGACCAATACGGAAAATATACAAACTTAGTCCAACTTACCATTTTTGGAGGAGTTTCTCAAGTGCCTCAAGTGGACACATTAAGAAAAGGTGTTGATGTCTTGATTGCAACTCCGGGACGTTTGCTCGATTTAGTAAAACAAGGTTTTATCGATTTAGATCATTTGCATACCTTGGTTCTCGATGAGGCAGATCAAATGCTTGATATGGGATTTGTAAACGATGTCAAAAAAATTGTAAAATTGACACCTAATAATAGACAAACACTTCTTTTCTCTGCAACAATGCCAATCGCTATAAGAGAATTGGCCGAAATGTTTCTAAAAGATCCTGTGACAGTTAGCGTTTCTCCGGTATCTTCTACAGCTGAAAACGTGGAACAAAGAGTTTATTTTGTCGAAAAAACAGAAAAAAGAAACTTATTATATCATTTAATTAAGAATGAAAATCTATCTGATGTATTGGTTTTTTCAAGAACCAAACACGGAGCGGATAATGTGGTAAAAGCACTTAGAAAAAATAATATCGCTGCTGAAGCCATTCACGGCGACAAATCTCAAAATGCAAGACAACGTGTTTTAGATGCTTTCAAAAATAAAGAAATTGGTGTTTTGGTAGCAACTGATATTGCCGCCAGAGGAATTGATATTGACCAACTGCCATTTGTTATCAATTTCGATTTACCAAATATTCCTGAAACCTACGTACATAGAATTGGTAGAACCGGTCGTGCCGGTAATGGCGGTGTTGCCATCTCTTTTTGCAGCAAAGACGAGCATGCTTATTGGAAAGACATTCAGAAACTGATAAAAGTAGATGTGAAGATTGTAAGCGACCATCCTTATCCTTGGCATTCAGGAAATCCGGAAATGGCACCTGGAGCAAAACAAAACAACTCCAATCGAAGCGGCGGTGCTCATAAGTCAAGAAAATCTGAAGGTTCAAAACAGAATAAAAAACGGTGGTATTAATTTGTTTTTAATCTAATAATTTCAGGTGTACGAAATGTCTTTTATCTTTTTGTTATAAAACGCAACCGAAAGCTAATAATATGTTTTTCAATGTTTTATATGTTATTTATACGATTTTATTAATTTTGTTTAGCTTAATTAAAACAATTTAAAACATACTATTATGGAAACTTTAGTAAAAAGAAACGGTCATGTTCCTTCAGTGAATACACTTTTTGACGATTTTTTCGCAAGAGATATTTTTGATTGGAATGAC
>JANPDC010000002.1:0-22075 GCA_031431275.1 Bacteroidota bacterium | reverse complement strand
GAATATTTTTTTCGCCATTTTTCCACCCAAAAATTCGTGTCCATGAAAAGTCCAACCTTGCTTTTTATTGAATTTTTTGGTTGGTGCTTTGCCTATGTCATGCAATAGTGCTGCCCAACGCAACCACACATCATCAGTATTTGGACAAATATTGTCTACAACTTCCAACGTGTGATAAAAATTGTTTTTGTGTGTATGACCTACAATATCTTCGACATTATTAAATGCAGTTAATTCTGGAAGTATAATATCCAATAAACCAGTTTTATAAAGTAACAAAAATCCGATTGAAGGTTTTTTTGTAACCAGAATTTTATTCAATTCATCAACAATTCTTTCTCCCGAAATTATCTTTATTCTTTCAGCATTTTTGGTAATTGAATGTAATGAATTTTGCTCGATTTTAAAATCTAATTGTGTTGCAAATCGAATACCGCGAAGCATTCGCAACGGATCATCAGAAAAAGTAATATCTGGATCGAGTGGCGTTTTTATGATTTTATTTTCTAAATCTATTAAACCATCAAATGGATCTAATAATTCGCCATAATTGTCATTATTTAATGAAATTGCAAGGGCATTTATCGTAAAATCGCGTCTGTTTTGATCATCTTGCAAAGTGCCATTTTCTATAACTGGATTGCGGGATTCAAAATTATAACTTTCTTTTCTTGCTCCAACGAACTCAATATCAATTCCTTCGAAATCCAACATTGCAGTTCCATAAGTTTTAAAAACTTGTACTTTAGGTTTTCTAGGTAATAAAGACGCCACTTTCAATGCCAATTCAATTCCAGATCCAACAGCAACAATATCGATATCTTTTTTGAAATCTCTTTTTAGAATTAAATCACGCACAAAACCACCAATTACATAACTCTCAAGATTTAATTCTTGTGATGCTTTGGCAACAATTTCGAAGATTTTATTGTTTAAAGATTGTTTATAGTTCATAGTTTTAACCGCAGATTCATAGATTTTTTATTTTTTGTTCGAATAATTCTTTAGTATTCTAATGAATCAGCATTCAAATTGAATAATAAAGAAAGTTCGTTACCAGAAATTTTAGATAATTTAAGCATTAATTATAATGGCTTTTGTTAAAACATTCAACCGATTTGATTTCTAAAATTATATAGTTAAGTTTAAATTCGTATTTAAGAGCATCTTTGTAAACTAATTCAGAAAATCCAGCACCCAAACTTGAATGAACGTCAAATAGAATACCCATAATTTTATAACTTTCTTCTTTGAATAATATATTAGACATTTAATTAAAATTGTATTAAATAATTCGTGAATTCGTGGCGTTTAGTTTCTATTTTCGTATAATTTTCACCTGATTATCCAACGCTATTTTAATTATTGTAGAAGGATTACCACACTTTTTTTCTTTAGACAAATTTACAACATAGTCTACACCGTTTATAATTTCTTTAGAAATTTCTTTAAATGAATTTGGTGTTGGTTGTCCCGAAATATTTGCTGAAGTCGAAACTAATGGTTTTCGCATTTTTTCCATAAGTTTGAAGCAAAAGGGTTCTTTTACAATTCTAATTCCGAGCGTATTGTCCATTGCTATAATATTTGTTGCAACATTTCGAGGTTTATCAAGGATTAGACTTGTAGGTTTTTCGGATAAATCAATAATTTGCCATGCCACTTCTGGAATATCTTTAAAAACATTATACATCATTTTCTCGCCATTCATCAAGCAAATCATACTTTCGGTTTCGACTTTTTTCTTCAATGCATAAATTTTAGCGATGGCTAAAGCATTAGTTGCATCACAACCAATTCCCCAAACTGTATCAGTTGGATAAAGTATAATTCCTCCCTCTTTTATGACCTCGTATGCGTTATGAATTTCTTGATTAATGTCCATTTTTTAGTACTTATTTAAAATTTCAATAATTTCATTAACTTCATTATCAGTAATAACCTGACTCAAAGGTAAACTCAAAACTTCGTTATGAATTTGTTCTGAAATTGGATAATTCAAATGATTCAAATTCGGATAACAATCTTGCTTGTGAGGCGGAATCGGATAATGAATTAAAGTTTGAATATTATTTTTTAATAAAAAATCTTGTAAATTATAACGATTTTCAGACCGAATTATAAATAAATGCCAAACATGTTCTGAATCGTATTGTGGATAAATAGGAAGTATTATTTTAGAATTTTTAATTCCTGAACAATACATTTTGGCAATTTCTCGTCGCCTAATATTTTCAACATCTAAATATTTTAATTTCACATTCAAAACCGATGCTTGAATTTCGTCTAAGCGAGAATTTAATCCTTGCAAAATATTAACATATTTTTTATTAGATCCATAATTAGCAAGTGTTCGAATGGTTTTTGCTAATAAATCATCATTGGTCGTAACTGCTCCAGCATCGCCTAATGCACCAAGATTTTTGGTTGGATAAAAACTAAAAGCAGCAGCATCTCCCAAATTTCCTGTCTTTAAATTATTAAAACTAGCCCCGATTGCTTGCGCATTGTCTTCAATAATTTTTAGGTTGTATTTTTTTGATAAAGCAACTAATTCACCCGAAAAAATGACTTGTCCATATAAATGAACGACCATAATTGCTTTTGTTTTTGAAGTAATTGATGATTCGATTTTTGAAATATCAATGTTATAGTTTTCCATGTTTGGTTCTACAAAAACTGGCTTCAAATTATTATCAGTAATTGCTAAAACCGAGGCAATATAAGTGTTAGATGGAACAATAATTTCATCATTTTTGTCAAAAAAACCAAGATCAATATATGCTTTTATGATTAGCCTCAAAGCATCAAGTCCATTTGCAACGCCAATAGCATTTTTTGTACCTATATAATTACTCAGATTTTTTTCGAATTCTGAAACTTCATTTCCTTGTAAATACCAACCAGACCTGAAAGTTTGAAGTATTTTTTCTTCGATTTCGGTTTGATACTTTAGGTTAATTTTTTTTAAATCTAAAAAAGGGATCATTACAATTAAAATCTAATTTCCTGCAAAGATATTTATTTGGAACTAGAAAATAGAATTTAATAAATCATAAATTTAACTTAACAATTTTATTATATTTGCTTTTTAAATAAAATGCAATGCTCAACGGAAAATCGATTTTAATTACTGGTGGAACGGGTTCACTCGGAAAAGAACTAACTAAAACAATTTTGTCAAAATGGCCTGATGTCAAAAGACTGGTAATATATTCTCGAGACGAACAAAAACAATATCAAATGGCTCAGGAATTTCCTGAATCTGAGTTTCCTGCAATTCGCTATTTTATAGGAGATGTTCGTGATTTAGAGCGTTTGAAACGAGCGTTTAACGGAATTGATTATGTTATACATGCTGCAGCAATGAAGCATGTTCACATTGCGGAATATAACCCAGACGAATGTGTAAAAACCAATATTGGTGGAGCAGATAATGTTATAAAAGCCTGTTTCTCGACAAATGTTACCAAAGTTGTAGCACTTTCTACCGATAAAGCCTGTGCTCCAATCAATTTGTATGGAGCAACTAAACTAACTTCTGACAAATTGTTTATTGCAGCAAATAACATAAAAGGAAATCAAGATATTAAATTTTCTGTAGTTCGTTATGGAAACGTAATGGGTTCAAATGGTTCGGTTTTTCCATTTTTTATGAGCAAACGAGATTCTGGAGTTTTACCAATTACAGACCCAAATATGACCCGTTTCAATATTTCACTTCAAGGAGGAGTTGATATGGTTTTGCACGCACTTGATGCCGCTTGGGGCGGAGAATTGTATGTTCCAAAAATACCCTCATATAAAATTTTAGATGTCGCTCAAGCCATTGGTCCAAATTGTGAGCACAAAATATTCGGGATTCGTCCAGGAGAAAAAATTCATGAAGAAATGATAACTTCATCAGATTCATTTACTACATATGATTTGGGAAAATATTATGTGATTTTGCCACAAGTAACCAATTGGAATTTAGAAGCATACATCGAAAAATTTAATGCAAAATTAGTGCCGCAAGGTTTCAATTATACATCAGGAGACAACGATGAATGGGAAACAGTTGAAAGTTTACGTTCTTTAATCAAAGAGCATTTATATCCAGATTTTACAGTTTAGAATATGATACCCTACGGAAAACAAAACATAACCGATGCTGATATTCTAGCAGTTTCAGAAGCGTTGAAAGGCGATTTTCTGACACAAGGACCAACCATTTTGGCATTTGAACAAGCATTTTCTAAATACATTGGTTGCAAGTTTTCGGTTGCCGTTGCTAACGGAACAGCTGCATTACATTTGAACGCTTTGGCTTTGAATGTAAAACCTGGCGACAAAGTCATTACAACGCCAATTACATTTGCTGCATCTGCAAATTGTATAAGATATTGTGGTGGCGAAGTTGTTTTCTCAGATATTGATCCAGAAACTTATTTATTAGATATTAATAAAGTAGAAACACTATTAAAATCCTCTCCAAAAGGTACCTACCAAGGAATAGTTCCTGTAGATTTTGCTGGTCGTGCTGTAAATTTAGAAGCATTCAGAAAACTCGCTGATGAATATGGATTATGGATCATTCAAGATTCTTGTCATTCGCCTGGAGGTTATTTTGTTGATTCAAACGGAAATAATCAGAATTGTGGCAACGGAAACTTTGCCGATTTAGCCATTTTTTCATTTCATCCAGTAAAGCACATTGCCACTGGTGAAGGAGGAATGATTACAACCAATAACGAAGATTTATATAAGAAATTACTAGAATTAAGAACCCACGGAATCACAAAGTCTGATGATAATTTTCTAAATTCTAAATCATTTGCCGCAGGACAAGACATTGAAAACGACAGCAATTATCCAGGTTGGTATATGGAAATGCAAACTTTGGGGTACAATTACAGGTTCACCGATTTTCAAGCAGCGCTTGGAATTAGTCAATTGTCTCGTGCGAACGAAGGCATGAAAAAGCGTAAAGAAATTGCTCAAAAATACAACGATGCTTTTGCAAATAATAAAAATATAATCAGACAATCTGGTTTTATTGAAGGACATGCCTATCATTTATATGTTATTGAAGTCGAAAATCGTTTAGGTTTGTATAATTTTTTAAGAGAACATAAAATTTTTGCACAAATTCATTACATTCCATGTCATTTGATGCCATATTACAAGCAATTTGGTTGGAAAATTGGCGATTTGCCTCATGCAGAACAATATTACAAGAATTGTATTAGTTTGCCAATGTTTCCAACTTTGACAAATGAAGAACAAGATTTTGTAATCAATAAAATAGAAGAATTTTTAAATAGATAATTTAATGAAAATAAGATATTGCAATACTTGTTTATTTCCTGAGACCAAACCAGATTTATTTTTTAATGAAGATGGATTGTGCTCTGCTTGTGTTGCGGCTGGTCAGAAAGACAATTCAATAGATTGGGCTCAACGCGAAAAAGATTTCAATTCAATTATCGAAAAATACAGAAAAGGAAAAGGCGAGATTGGATATGATTGTTTGATTCCTGTAAGTGGCGGAAAAGACAGCACCTATCAAGCCTATTTCATGAAAGAAGTCATGGGTTTAAACCCACTTTGTGTTTGTTTCGAAACTACAAATCTTTCAGAATTAGGACAAAAAAACCTTGATAATATTTCTAAAATGGGAATAGACTTAATCTATTTCAAGAAAAATTATAAGGCTTATAAAAGTATGGTTGTAGAAGGTTTTAAAAGAGTTGGAGACGAAATGTGGCCCAATCATTTAGGAATTTTCACAATTCCAATTCATATTGCTGTAAAATTTAATATTCCATTGGTCATTTGGGGAGAAAATCCGCAACAAGAGTATGGAGGACCAATAGAATCTATTAAAAATAAACATTTAAACAGAAGTTGGTTAGAAGAATTTGGTGGATTATTAGGAAATCGAATTCAAGATATGGTAGGAGTTGATGGATTGACTGAAAAAGATTTAACACCCTATTTTTATCCATCAGACGAGGATATTGATAGAGTTGGTGTCGTTGGGATTTTCTTGGGTCATTACTTTTTTTGGGATGCAAGAAAGCAACTCGAAATCGTAAAAGAGCATGGGTTTTCTGTAAAAGAAGATGGGCCAATCGAAGGAACATATACAAATTATGAGAATCTTGATGAAAAAATGCATGGTCTACACGATTACCTAAAATACGTAAAATATGGTTTTGGTCGAGCAACAGATCACGCTTGTATTGACATTAGAAACAAACGCTTGACTAGAGCAGAAGGTTTAGAACTTGTAAAAAAATACGACGGGAAATATCCACATTATTCTGTAAATGAATTTATTGAATATTCAGGAATGACCAAAGAAGAAATTGATACAATTTTGGATTCTTTCACAAATTCAATTCTTTTTGAACAAGATGACAATGGAAATTTCAAACGAGATTCAAATGAAAATTTAATTAGAGTTTTTGATTTCGAATAAAGTATGGTAGCAATTATTGATTATGGCATGGGAAATGTGGCTTCGGTCCAAAAAGCACTTAATTTTTTAAAAATTGAGAGTATTATTACTGATGATCACGAAATCATAAAAAAATCAAAAACAATTTTATTGCCAGGAGTTGGATCATTCGTTCAAGGAATGAAAAACCTCAAAGAGCGTAAATTAGATAAGTTATTGACCGAACAAGTTATAATCAATAAAAAGAATTTTATTGGAATTTGTCTGGGAATGCATCTCATCATGGAAAAAGGTTTCGAGCCCGAAGAATGTTCAGGTTTAGGCTGGATAAAAGGAGATGTGAAAATTTTTGATCTAAAAGAGTTAGCCATTCCTCACATGGGTTGGAATGATATTCAAATTCAAAACGATTCCTATTACGCAGATTGCGAAACAAAAGATTTTTATTTTATACACAGTTATCATGTCAATCTTGAAAATAAAACTGAAGTTGCTGCGACTGCAAATTATGGTTATGATTTTGTAGCAAGTATTCAAAAAGATAATATTTTTGCTACACAGTTTCATCCAGAAAAAAGCCAAAATGCAGGTTTATCAATTTTAAAATCTTTTTTCGAAAAAAATGCTTAAAGTAAGAATCATACCAATTTTAACATTTAACGGATTTGGATTAGTCAAGACCAAACAATTTTTAAATCCAAGAATGGTTGGAAACCCAGTTCAATCTGCACGAGTGTATAATAGCCGTGGCGTTGATGAATTGGTTTTTTTAGATATTTTTGCTTCCACACAAAAACGAAAAATCAATTTGAAATTGGTGGCTGATGTCATTAAAGAATGCTACATGCCAGTTGCCATTGGTGGAGGAATTGAAACAATTCAAGATATTAATGATTTATTAAAAATTGGTGCCGACAAAGTAGTTATCAAAACTAAAGCCTTTTTAGATAAAGATTTCATAAAAGAATCTGTTTCGTTTTTTGGAAGCCAATGCATTAGTATCGCAATTGATGTTCAAAAATCTGAAAAAGGTTATACAATTTTTAATAAATTAGATATTGAAATTTCTCTTGACGATTTTTTATCAGAAATGATAAACTGCAAAGTTGGAGAGTTCATAGTCAATAGTGTTGACAACGATGGTTTGATGAATGGTTTTGATACTGATTTAATGAATTATGTTTTATCAAAAACTCAAATTCCTGTCGTTGCAGTTGGTGGCGGCGGAAAAATGGAACATTATAACGAACTGTTTTCTAAAACTAATGTAAAAGCAGTAGGATCGGCAAGTATTTTTCATTTTACTCAATTTACACCATTAGACATAAAAAATGAATTGAAAAGTATTGGAATTCCAGTACGATTATAACCAAAACTACTATTGAAAAATATAGCAATCATACCAGCACGTGGCGGAAGCAAAAGAATTCCTAGAAAAAATGTAAAACTTTTTCATGGCAAACCAATTATTGCCTATTCTATTGAAGCAGCAATAAATTCAGGTTTATTTGACGAAGTTATGGTTTCTACTGATGATGCTGAAATTACTGAAATTGCAATAAAATATGGAGCAAAAGTTCCATTTTTGCGAAGCGAAAAAAACAGCAATGATTTCGCAACAACTGCTGATGTTTTATTAGAAGTATTAGATTTTTATAGAAAAAACAATCAAATTTTCGACATTGGTACTTGCATTTATGCTTGCGCACCATTTGTAAAACCAGATTTATTGAAACAATCTTTCTCGTTATTACAAAAAGAAAATTGCGATTGCGTTTTTCCATCATTGGCGTATTCACATCCAATTCAACGAGCCATAAAAATAGATTCGACGGGAAAAATTGAAGAATTTGATACTCGAAATCAAAACGCTAGAACTCAAGATTTAGACAAAGCGTATCACGATGCTGGAATGTTTTATACATTTGAAATATCTAAATTTTTAGAAACTAAAAGTTTACGAACTAAAAATACTTTTTCTATAGAAATTGATGAACTACATGCACACGACATTGATTCTGAAAGCGATTGGATTTTAGCCGAAATGAAGTATAAATTATTCTCTAAATGAGAAATTATAAATGTCTGAAAAATCAAGTTTTCGAAAACGAAAATTTTAGTCTAATTCCAATTCGGGATTCGGATAAATATGATATTTTAGAGATTCGAAATTCTCAAATTGAGCATTTGCGACAAGACAAACCATTAACCAAAGAAAATCAAGAAAATTATTTTGTAAATGTAGTTTCTAAATTATTTGAAGAAGAAAAACCCAATCAATTGTTGTTTTCATTCCTTAAAAATGATCAATTTATTGGTTATGGTGGATTAGTTCACATCAATTGGATTGATAAAAATGCTGAAATTTCATTTGTAATGAAAACTGAAATGCAAGCCAAAAATTTTGAAAATTTCTGGATGAATTATCTAGAAGTTTTAGAAAAAATTGCTTTTCATGATTTGAACTTTCATAAAATTTACACCTATGCATTTGACATTCGTCCAAAATTGTATCTTGCATTAGAAAAATCTGGTTTCAATCAAGAAGCACGTTTAAAAGAACATTGCTTATTTAATGGAAAATATATTGATGTAGTTTTACATTCTAAAATAAATAAAAATCTGAAATCTAGAAAAGCAGTAAAATCAGATTGTAAAATTTATTTTGAATGGACAAATGACAAATCAGTTCGAGAACAATCATTTAATTCTGATGAAGTTTTGTTCGAAAATCACGAAAAATGGTTTTTAAATAAAATTGAAGATAAATCCTGTTCGATGTTAATTTTTCAAAATAATGAAGATGAAAATATTGGACAAGTTCGCATCCAAAAAATAGAAAATAATAGGGCGATAATCGGAGTTTCTGTTGCTAATGAGTTCAGAGGAAAAGGTTTTTCATCAACAATTATTGAAATTGCTAGTCGAAATTTTTTAAATCAAAATCCAGATTTTGAGATTTCGGCATTCATTAAAGAAGAGAATATTGGTTCGAAAAAGGCTTTTGAAAATGCTAATTTTGAATTCAAAGAGAAAATAAATTATGAAAATTTCTTAAGTTTTCATTACATCAAAAAATTGTAAAATGCAAATAAGTAATTTCAAAATCGACGCCAACTCGCCAGTATTTATTATAGCAGAACTTTCTGCGAATCATAATGGAAGCATAGATACGGCTATTGAAACCATTCGTGCAGCCAAACGTGCTGGTGCCGATTGCATCAAATTACAAACGTATACTGCAGATACAATTACATTAGATTCTGATAAAGATGATTTCATAATAAAAGGTACAATTTGGGATGGAAAAAAACTACATACATTATACCAAGAAGCCTACACCCCATGGGAGTGGCATGAAGAATTGTATAGAGTTGCTAAGGAAGAAGGATTAATTATTTTTTCATCGCCATTTGATAAAACTGCGGTCGATTTATTGGAAGATTTGAATTCACCAGCATACAAAATTGCATCATTCGAGATTACTGATATTCCGTTGATAGAATATGTGGCTTCGAAAATGAAGCCTATTATAATTTCAACTGGAATTGCCGAATTATCTGATATTGAATTGGCACTTGAGACTTGTAAAAAAGTTGGAAATAATGACATTGCGTTATTGAAATGTACTTCGAGTTATCCGGCTCCAATTGAAGAAGCAAACATGTGCATGGTAAAAGATTTATCAGAACGATTTGGAGTAATATCTGGACTTTCTGACCATACAATGGGAAGTACAGTTGCGCTCGTAGCAACGGCTTTTGGAGCAAAAATCATAGAAAAACATTTTATTTTAGACCGAGCAATTGGTGGTCCAGACGCATCATTTTCAATGAATGAAGAAGAATTTACAGCCATGGTAAAATCGATTCGTGAAGCCGAAAAAGCAATTGGAATTATAGACTACAAATTGACAGAAAAACAAGCCAAAGGCAAAGATTTTAGTCGTTCTTTGTACATTTCTGAAAATATAAAAAAAGGTGAAATTTTCACAGAAAAAAATGTACGCTCAGTTCGACCAGGATTTGGTTTACACCCAAAATATTTAAAAGATATAATTGGGAGAGTTGCTAAAAATGATTTAGAGAAAGGAACTCCAATGAAAATTGACTATTTTATTTAAAATTTATAAAATGATTTCAAAAATAATTATAAAATATTCTGAAAAGTGGATTAGAACTTTAGAAAAATTTAATTTTTTTTTATTCAAACAAAGTAAGAATTTTAAAAAAGATAGTATTCTTAAAAAAAATATAGTTCTAAAAAATACCAATAAATCTAAAAAATGTTATATTCTTGGGAATTCCCCTTCATTAAATAATCATGATTTGTTGTTGTTAGAAAATGAAAATGTTTTTTGTTTAAATACGTTTTTTGTACACAAAGATTTTGATGAAATTAAACCTAATTTCTATGTTTTTGCTGATCCAGATTTATACAACTTAGATGATTCTATCAAAGCATGGTGGGAAAAACTAATTGAAAAATCTACAAATAAAAATATAAGTTTTTTTTTACCGATTCAATTAAAAAATACTTTTGTTCATGAAAAATTAATTCATGAAAAAATATATTTTATTGATTTATCTTTGCCATTTAACAATCAGAGTGTAAAGTATTTTGATTTGTCAAAACCTGTAAATGGAGTTCAAAATGTTTTAATTTTGTCAATTCAAATTGCAATATTCATGGGTTTTGAGAATATTTATTTACTTGGTGCAGATCACGATTGGATGAGTCATTTTGGAAATGAGCAAAGACATTTTTATAATACAAAAGAAACTAATGTAGAAAATGTTGGAAGCACAGGATATTCATATAATTGGTGGTTAGATGCAGTAAATACTATGTTTATACAATACAAGTTGATAAAAAAACGTTTAGATAAAAAAACAAATATTAAAATATTTAATGCTTCTGAAAGTGGCGTATTAGATGTTTTTCCAGCAATTAGGTTTAAAGATACATTTTAAAATGGCAAATAAAATACAAAAGTTTTTTGGAAAAATATTATTTGGTAAAAAATCAAATTTATATCAAATTTTGAAAAGCGATTCAGATGCAAATCTATTTCATAATAAAAATACGTTTGTAAACTCAAAAATAGGAAATCAAACAAAATTGTATCCACCATTTAGATTAATTAATTCAACAGTTGGTGATTATACTTATATTGCAGAAAATTCAATACTTGGTAATACAAATGTTGGAAAATTTTGTTCCTTTGGACCTAATTTAATTTCGGGTTGGGGATTACATCCAATAAATGGCATCTCTTCCCATCCAATGTTCTATTCCACTTTAAAACAAAACGGAATGACCTTGAGTTCTTCGGATAAATTCGAAGAATTAAAATCAATTGAAATTGGTAACGATGTTTTTATTGGTATGAATGTTTCAATAATAGATGGAGTGAAAATTGGTCACGGGGCCGTAATAGGAGCAGGGGCAGTTGTTTCTAAAGACATTCCTCCATATGCAATTGCTGTTGGTTGTCCAATACAAATCAAAGGATATCGATTTGATGAAGAAACTATAAAAAAACTTTTAGAATTGAAATGGTGGGATTTTAATGAGAATGATTTGCAAGAAGTAGAGAGAAATTTTTTTAACATTGATGAATGGTTAAAAAATCAAAAATTATAAAAAAATAAATTTATTTTAATGAAAATAGCATTAGTAACAGGAATCACAGGACAGGACGGAGCCTATTTAGCAGAACTTTTGCTTTCAAAAGGTTATATGGTACATGGTATTAAACGTAGAAGTTCGTTATTTAATACACAGAGAATAGATCATATATATGAAGATCCTCATATTGATAATCAGCATTTTAAATTACATTATGGTGATTTGACAGATTCGTCTAATTTGATACGAATAATACAAGAAACACAACCCGATGAAATTTATAATCTTGGTGCAATGAGCCATGTTAAAGTAAGTTTCGACATGCCAGAGTACACTGCAAATGCTGATGGAATTGGAACATTACGAATTTTAGATGCAGTTCGTTTATTGGGTTTAACTCAAAAAACAAAAATTTATCAAGCCTCAACCTCTGAGTTGTATGGTTTGGTTCAAGAAGTTCCTCAAAAAGAAACTACTCCTTTTTATCCGCGTTCACCCTATGCCGTTGCTAAAATGTATGCCTACTGGATTACGGTAAATTACCGAGAAGCATACAATATGTTCGCTTGTAACGGAATTTTATTCAATCACGAAAGTCCACTTCGAGGTGAAACATTTGTAACTCGAAAAATTACTAGAGCAGTTGCACAAATGGCTCTTGGTATGCAAGAAGTGCTTTACATGGGAAATATAGATTCGCAAAGAGATTGGGGTCATGCAAAGGATTATGTTGAAGCAATGTGGCTCATTTTACAACAAGAAACCCCTGAAGATTTCGTTATATCAACTGGGGTAACAACAACTGTTAGAGAATTTATTAAAATGTCATTTCAGGAAGTTGGTGTTGAACTTGCATTTTCTGGTGAAGGAATTAAAGAAATTGCAACAGTGATATCATCAACTAATTCTAGTTTTAAATTCGAAATCGGATCAACTGTAATGAAAATTGATCCAACCTATTTTAGACCAACAGAAGTAGAATTATTAATTGGTGATAATACAAAAGCAAAAACAAAATTAGGTTGGAAACCAAAATATAGTTTATCAATGTTAGTAAAAGAAATGATGGAAGCTGATTTGTTACTTTTTAGAAAAGAAAAACATCTAAAAGACTTTAAATAATGGAATCTAATTCTAAAATATACGTTGCTGGACACCGAGGAATGGTAGGAAGTGCTATTCTAGTAAATTTACAACAAAAAGGTTATACTAACATTATCACAAAAACATCAACTGAATTAAATTTGACTAATCAACAAGAGGTTGCTCTTTTTTTTGAAAAGGAAAAGCCAGAATATGTTTTTTTAGCAGCTGCAAAAGTTGGTGGTATTATTGCAAATAATACTTACAGAGCCGATTTCATATACGAAAACATCATGATTCAAAGCAATGTAATCCATCAATGTTATGTTCATAAAATCAAAAAAATGATGTTTTTAGGTTCATCTTGTATTTATCCAAAATTAGCACCACAACCATTAACAGAAGAATCACTTTTAACTGGTCTTTTAGAAGAAACTAATGAGCCTTATGCCATAGCAAAAATAGCAGGAATCAAAATGTGTGATGCCTATCGAGATCAATATGGCTGTAATTTTGTTTCGGTTATGCCCACAAACCTTTATGGCCTGAATGATAATTATGATTTAAACAATTCTCATGTGCTTCCTGCATTAATCAGAAAATTTCATGAAGCAAAAATAAATGGATCAGAAAAAGTATTAGTTTGGGGAACAGGCTCACCACTTCGCGAATTTCTTCATGCAACAGACATGGCAGATGCTTGTGTGTTTTTGATGCAGAACTATAACGAAAAAGGTTTTGTGAACATTGGATCTGGTCACGAAATTTCAATAAAGCATCTAGCATTCTTGATCAAAGAAGTAGTAGGTTTCAAAGGTGTAATTGAGTTTGATACTACAAAGCCCGATGGTACACCACGAAAATTGATGGACAATTCAAAACTTTCAAACCTTGGCTGGCAATTCAAAATTTCTTTGCGAGAAGGAATAGAAAATGTATATAAAGAAAAATTCCCATCTTAAAATGTCAAAAAAACTATCCATAATTACCATAAATTACAACGATAAAAAAGGTTTACAAAAAACTATTGATAGCGTAGTAAATCAAACTTGGAAAGATTTTGAATTTATTATAATTGATGGAGGAAGTATAGACGGAAGTGTTGATATTATCAATAAATATCAAAAAGAAATTAACTACTGGGTTTCAGAGAAAGATACAGGGGTTTATAATGCCATGAATAAAGGTATTAAAATGGCTGTTGGTGAATATCTGATATTTATGAACAGTGGCGATATATTCGTTGATTCAAATGTTTTATTTAAAATCAAAGATAAATTACAAAATGGAGTTGGTATTTTATATGGTAAATCGATTTATTCAAAAGATGCTATTTATGTAAGAAGTGAAACACCTCCAGATAAACTTGGTTTTTATTTTTTCTATATTTCGGGGCTAAATCATCAGGCAACATTTATTAAAAGAGAACTTTTTTTTAAGTATTTTTTATACAATGAAGAATATAAAATATGTTCAGATTGGGAATTCTTTATATATACCATCTGCAAAGGAAATGAATCATATCTATTTGTAGATGAATTTATATGTGATTACGATTTATCAGGAATATCGGCAAACCCTGAAAATCAGAAACTATATTATTCAGAAAGAGAAAAATCATTACAAAGTTATTTCCCAAATTTATTAGAAGACTATAAACTTTATCATGAAATGAACTCAAAAAGAATTAGAAATGTAATTCAAATTCAAAAAAATCCAATAGCGTGGAAATTATTTAAAGGAATTATAAATGTTTTTTTAGTTTTTATAAGAAAATAATGAAGTCGATTAAACTTTTGTGATTTAAGTGAGAATAAGAGTTTTTGTAACATTTTTAAGTTTTTATAATTGCATATGATCGCTAAAAGTTCTAAAAAGTTTTAAGATAGGACAAAAAGATTATTTTCTAGCAAATCGAAAAAAAATTAAACAATTTTATAACTAAAAAATTAAATCTTTCCAAATTTTCAAAATATCCTCCTTTTCCTTCACAAGACTATAATTTTCTAAAACAAAATCAGATGCATTTTTGCCTTTTTGTATAAACAATATAGGGTTTTTGTTATATTCAGAAACTGCAATTTCAACTTTTTCAACAAATTCAATTATATTTCGATCTTGCACTAAGTAATTGAATTTGTCCTCAAAGAATTCTTTTCCACCTTGACCATGATAACCAACGACTACATTCCCGCATGCCATAGCTTCAACAGGAGGTAATCCAAATCCTTCACGATAATTGAAACTCAAGAAAATCATACTTTTTTTCAAAATTTCAGAAACTTCGGTTTCACTTTTGTTTTCTATTGAAACAAATTCCCAACCAATACATTTTTTTCGTTGATTTAAAATATTTATAACTTGTATCACATCTTCACTCAGTTTTCTGGGCATAAATGCTATTTGTTTGTTTTTTTGGTCAGAGTAGGAAAAAATGGAATTATCAATACCTAATCTAATCCTAAACAAGTTAAGATCTGGGAAAATAAATTTTAAATATTCTTCAGAATCATTAGAAACAACTATTGTCGCTAAATTATGTTCTTTAGAATAAGGGCTTTTTTCTAAAATTGTATCTATTGCATATTTATCGAAAGTGTAATAACAATTTTGATTAAAAATTACTTTTTTATTATTACTTTCAACAAAACAAATGTTTGGGCCATAAATTTCGGGAAATACAAGAATACTGTTTTCTTCTATTTTTTTTCCAAATCGAATTTTTGTCTTTAGAATTAATTTACCTAAATAAGAAATATTTTTTTTATCAAAAAATTTTAGTTGATTAAAAATCGACTTATTGGATTCCACAACAGTCTCATTTTTAAACCATGTGCATCTAAAACCTTTTTTTTTATGCAAAATAGTTGCATTGTAACCATTTGCATTTAATAAATCAACTTGGCGATACAATTGTTTGACTCCCCCAGCGGGTTTGGAATTATCGGTACAAATAAAATAAATTTTAGTTTTCATTTACTTTTGTTTTTAAAAGGTTTTGTACCCAGTTTTTAATATAATACTTTTCATAAATTGTTTTTGAAACCTCTGTGTATGTAGTTTTAAAAAAAGAATCTGGAATTTCTTGATTTTCTTGATTCCAAATAAAAATATTATTTGGGTTGTAAAAATCATAAGACTTTATGTTTTCATTAGTTGTAATTAATTTCTTTTTTAAACCTAATGCTTCAAAAGGTCTAAACGATAAACCAATTTGATTGTCATGTTGAATATCTATTATTATTTTTGTATTTTCATTATATATATGTGATTCTGGAAATGGAATTATTTTATTAAAAAAAGAAACTAATGTATTTTTATTTTTTGAGATTATTTTTTTGTTTTTAGAAAACAATTTAGCATGAGAAATTAAATTTTTATTTTTTAAATAATCTAAAATAACTAATAGTTTTTCAAAACGATTATCATAAGTCCCAAGATAAAAAGCATCAAATTCTGGTATTTTATATGATTTTTTTATATAGTAAAAATTATTGTTTTTTAATAAATTAAACTTCACACAATCAATTTCATCGAAACTATAGCAAAAATCAAAAAATGGGATTGTTTCTTTTTGACCTTTTATTTTTTCAAAACTATCCCAAAAAAGTGCGATTGAATTCTGTCCAATAGCCGTTATTGCCTTTAATTGTTCAAATTTCAAAATATCAGGTCTATTGATAATGATGTATTCGAAACGTTTATTATTTTTTATGATGGCATCAAATAACTCATCATTTTTGATTTTCTTTAAATTCTTTTTTAAAAAAAATTTCATAAAAAAGTTTTGAATCTTTTCAAGAAAATTTTTGTATTTATAATTATTGTAAACAAAAGTTTCTACTTCGTGTTCGCTATATTGTTCAAGACCTTTTTCAATTACTTTATAAAAGTCATAATGATTAGGGGCAATGTATAGTATTTTACCTTTTATTGACATGATTTCAATTCAAAAATTCGTTCAACCCATCGATCAATTGTATACTCATTATAAATTTCCTCTGGAATTGGTTCGTATGGTAAATCAAAAAAAGAAATATTCATATCTAAATTTTCGTTATCAATTACCAAAATATTACTAGAATTGTAAAAATCATAATTCAATATACTTTTATTATTCGTTATCACTTTCTTTTGTAATGCCATAGCCTCAAATATACGAAAACTTAGTCCGATTTGATTTTCTCTAACTAAATCAAAAATAATATTAGAATTTGAATATAACTCATTCATTACTTTCTGATTAATTCTTTTTCTTTTGTAAATTATAGATTTATTTTTATTGAATCCCAAAAAAGAAATTATTTTTTTCTTCCATGTTTTTTTTCCAACCACAATAAACTGATATGAAATTTTCATTTCGTCAAGTTTACTTGCAATTTGGTACAATTGTTTCAATCGATTATCAAAAGAGGCTAAATAAAAGGCATCGAATTTTGGTTTCTCAATGGAGATTTCTTTTTTATCACTATAAATATAATTAGTTGTTTTTTGAAAGTGAAATTTTTTTATGTCATTTTCATCAAATGAGAATATACTATCAAAAATTCCGTTCAATAAATGCTCAACAGGACAACGATCAACACTGTCGTATAAATATGCAATATATTTATCGGTTCTTTTTTTTATTTCTAAATGATATTTTAATTCTATCAATTCAGGATTTATTACTAAAATTTGATCTTGTTTTCCAATTTTAGACAAAGTTTCAAGAATGTATTCCTGCCTTTTGATTAGTTTAGGATTTTTGTTCAGTAAGATTTTACTAAAAGTATTCTTTAACTGTTCCCAAAAATTAGCATGTTTAAACTCGCCGATTTTAATGTGAGTTGATTCAATTCCTTTTGATTGAAGACTAGAAACTATATATTTGTCATAGTTCCAATGATCAAAACTAATAACACAGATTTTTTGTTTTTCAAAATTCATTACGAACAAATATAATTTTTTTTGTTAAAAGTAGAATGAAAAATCCAAAATATTTTTGAGTCTAAACAACTACTTCAAAAAAATAATACTAACTTCGCTTTTTAATCAATAATAAAATTATTAGTTAAACTTAAAAAAAATTAATGCTAAAAAGTGTAGTTCAATTTTTCGATAAATCTTTTTTTAAAGAAAAAAAGAATATTATAATAATTTGGATAATAGTCACAATTATTGCAATTTTTCCAAAGTTTTTTCGTGACAAATACAACAACTATCTCATTTACAAAAATGTTTTTTGGCACGTTATACATCAAACAAATCTTTACACAGAGTATCCAACCGAGTATTTCGATAGAAATCATTATGGACCCATTTTTAGTGTAGTAATTGCTCCATTTGCACTTTTACCCGATTATATTGGTGTAATCTTATGGAGTATATTTTTGGTTATACTAATTATTTGGGCAATAAAAAGTCTACCAATAAAGCCAATTCAAATTACCGCAATACTTTGGATTTGTTTCAATGAGTATTTAATTTCGGCACAAAGTTTTCAAGTTAACTCCATTATGGTATTTATCATTGTGATGTCATACGTTTTTATAACCAAAAAGCATGATTTTTGGTCAGCAATGCTCATTGCACTTGGAACTTTTATAAAACTGTATGGAATAGTTGGACTCGCATTTTTCTTTTTCTCGAAACAAAAACCAAAATTTATTTTATCGCTTTTGTTTTGGAGTGCTGTTTTTTTTGCTTTACCAATGCTCTTTTCCACACCTGAATATATTTTGGCTAAATATGTGGAATGGTTTGAACGATTGATAGTCAAAAACGGCACAAATGCTGAATTGGGTTCCTATCAAGATTTTTCAGTCATGGGGTTTGTACGTCGACTTTTGAATGATGCAAGCATTCCAAATACACCATTTTTACTCGGAGGATTAATCTTGTTTGGATTGCCCTATTTGAGAATAAAAGCCTACGCAAATCAAAAATTTCAATTACTATTACTAGCATCGGTTTTGATTTTTACAGTAATTTTTAGTTCAGGATCAGAATCACCAACCTATATTATTGCATTTATTGGAGTTGCAATTTGGTTTGTTGTTCAAGAGCCACCTAAATCAAAATTTGTAATATTTTTATTGATTTTTGCTCTAATTTTAACCAGTTTTTCTCACACTGATTTGTTTCCAAGATTTATTCTTGAAAATTATGTCCGAAAATATTCTTTGAAAGCAGTACCTTGCATCGTGATTTGGTTCGTAATTGTCTATCAAATGTTAACAGAAAAATTTGAAATAGATTCAAAACCAGAATTATTAAAAAATTCTTAGAAGTATGAACGAGGAATTGCTATCGATAGTTCGAAATTTCAATGAAAAAGGTCAAGATTTTGTCATTGGAAAGCGAAACAGTATAAAAATATTTACATATCAAAACACCACGATTAACATAAAATCATTTCGAATTCCGATTCTGATAAACGGTTTTATATACAAATACATTCGAAAATCGAAAGCAAAACGATCTTTCGAAAATGCAAAATTTTTGCTTTCAAAAAGTATTGGCACACCAAAACCAATAGCATTTCACGAAAATTTTAAAGGAATTTTTCTTCGTGAAAGTTATTATATTAGCGAACACTTGAAACCCGATTTTGTTTTTAAAGATATTTTTGCTCCACCATCAAGTTTAGATTTAGACAAAATTCTTCGAGGAATTGCTCGTTTTTCTTTTGAGTTACATGAAAACGGAATCGAGTTTTTAGACCACACGCCGGGAAATTCACTAGTTACAATAGATGAAAAAGGAAATTATAATTTTGCTTTAGTAGATTTAAACAGAATGAATTTTCATACTCATTTGTCTTTAAAAAAACGAATCAAAAACATGTGCAGACTAACTCCAAATCATGATATGATTAGAATTATATGCGATGAATATGCTAAAATATCAAATCAAAATAAAGAAGATATAGAGAATATGATGATTGTTTTTTCTGATGATTTTTATAAAAAATTTGAACGTAAAAAAAACTTAAAAAAGAAATTCTTGTTTTGGAAGAAATAGTTCTATAAAATTATTAAATTTCAAATCTGATAAACCAATAAATGAAAGCCTCAATAATTATTTCGACATACAACGCCGAAGAATGGTTAGAGAAAGTGCTTTTTGGATATAGCGTTCAAACCGAAAAAAACTTCGAAATTGTAATTGCTGATGATGGTTCCACAGATTTGACAGTAACATTGTTGAAAAAGTTTAAAGAATTTTTTATGCATCCAATTGTGCATGTTTGGCATCCTGATGATGGTTTTCGAAAAACGGTCATCATCAATAAAGCTATTTTAAAAACAAATTCAGAATACTTGATTTTTACTGATGGTGATTGTGTTCCTAGAAATGATTTTGTGGCAACACATCTTAAAAATAAAGAAATTGGTTATTTCCTCTCTGGTGGATATTTTAAATTGACAATGCCAATTTCTGAATTGATTTCTGAAAAAGACATCATTAATCAAGATTGTTTTAAACTCAATTGGTTAATAAAAAACAGTTTAAAATGGTCTTTTAAAAACACTAAATTAACTCAAAATAAATATTTTGCCTCTTTTATGAATTGGATTACACCAACAAAAAAGTCATGGAACGGTCACAATTCGTCAGGTTACAAAGACGATATTGTAGCCATAAACGGATTCAATCAAAACATGCAATACGGTGGTTTAGATAGAGAACTTGGTGAAAGATTATTTAATCTTGGATTATTGTCAAAACAAATTCGATATTCAGCTATTTGCTTGCATTTGGAACACAAACGTAGTTATGCCAATTCAGAAACATGGAAAATAAATAACGAAATTCGACATTATAATAAAATAAACAAAGTTACTTATATAGAAAACGGATTAAATTCTAATCTATAAAAACCTCAGAAATGAATCAAAAAATATCTATTTCGATAATCACGTTTAATGAAGAAAAAATCATTGCAAAATGTCTTGAAAAACTTTCTTGGGCAAACGAAATTGTGGTTGTAGATTCTGGAAGCACCGACAAAACAGTCGAAATTTGCGAAAATTTTGGTGCTAAAGTAATTTACAATAAATTTGAAAACTTTGGAATTCAAAAACAATTTGCATTAAACCAGACTAGTAATGATTGGGTTTTGTCGCTCGATGCGGATGAAGTTTTATCAAATGAGTTAATTTTAGAAATACAAAATATTATTTTTTCTGATGAATACGATGGATATTTAATTCCTAGAACTCATGTTTTCTTGGATCGGATTTTTAAATACGGTAGCGAAAATAAAAAACCAATTTTGAGATTGTTTAACAAACAACATGGAAAATTTCAAGAAAACAAAGTGCATGAAACTATTGAAGTCAGAGGAAAATTAGGAAATCTAAAAAACGAAATGCTTCATTACACAGTTTCTGACATTGCAACTGCAGTTCGAAAGAATATCAACTATGCTCTTTTGAGTGGCGAGTTTAAAAAAGAAAATAATAAAAGTGCTTCTAAATTTGCCGTAATTTTTAAACTTCCGTATGAATTTATTAGAGTTTATTTTCTACAACGAAATTTTCTAAATGGATATCAAGGATTTGTTTGGAGTATATTTTCTAGTTTCGGAAGTTTTATTAAATATGCAAAACTCCATGAGTTGAACCAGTAATTTCAAGAATTCGAATTCAAATCTTGGTATATTTTCATGTATTGATTTGCAATTTCTTGGTCATTGAATTTTTGAACAAATTCAAAACCCTTTTCAGCAATTTCTTGTCTTAAATTAGGATCATTCCAAAGAGTCGAAATTGCACTTTGCATTTCTTCGACATTATTCGGGTCAATATAAATTGAATTTGGTCCACCAGCTTCAGGAAAAACACCTCCTTTTGTAGTTATTACAGGTGTTTTTGAAAACAAGGCTTCAACAATTGGAATGCCAAAACCTTCATAAAAAGATGGATAGAC
>JANPDC010000001.1:0-28835 GCA_031431275.1 Bacteroidota bacterium | reverse complement strand
TGTTGGTTCCGCAACACGCAAAGTTCCAGAGTCCAGCAAATCAACGACTCTTCTAATTGCATTTGTTGTAATTTCCTCTTTCAATAAATCACGGTTTTCCCATGCTTTTTCAATCGTATTTTGTAAATCTTGCATTTTTAGTATTAATTTTCAACAAATATAAATTATTTTTTTTCAGAAGCCGAATGATTAATGTATTTTAATTATTTTCAAAATAAATTTTTCAGATATAACACCGTTTGATTTTTTGTATATTTGTTGTAGAAAGTTAAAAAATTACTTTAAAAAATAATTTTTTTGTTTTTATAAAACACCAAAAAATTAGTACAACTATGTCAAGAATTCTTTCCATTGATTATGGGCAAAAGCGAACTGGAATCGCCGTTACTGATGAGTTACAAATCATAGCGTCAGGCTTAACAACCATATCATCAGCAACAGCAATAGATTTTCTAAAGGAGTATTTTTCCAAAGAAAATGTTTCTGTAGTGCTCATCGGTGAACCTAAGCAAATGAATGGTGAACCGTCAGAAAGTGCCTCAATAATAAAAGGATTTGTAACTCATTTTACAAATCATTTTCCAGATATGAAAGTTGTTCGCGTAGATGAACGTTTCACTTCTAAAATGGCATTTCAAACCATAATTGATTCGGGTTTAAAGAAAAATCAACGAAAAAACAAAGCATTAGTTGACGAAATTTCTGCAACCATCATGCTACAAGATTATCTAACTCGAATAAGATTCTAAAATTCAAAATAAACAATGGAACAACCTGATGTAATCCTAATTGGTGCAGGAATTATGAGTGCCACACTTGGAGTTTTTCTAAAAGAATTAAATCCAGAAATTAAAATTGACATCTACGAACGTTTAGATAAACCAGCACTAGAGAGTTCAGATGCATGGAATAATGCAGGAACTGGACACTCTGCTTTTTGTGAGTTAAATTACACCCCAGAACTTGAGAATGGGGAAGTAGATGTGAAAAAAGCAATCAAAATTGCAGAAAGTTTTGAAGTTACGAGACAATTTTGGAGTTATTTAGCAGATAATAAAATTATTGAATCTCCCGAAAAATTCATTCATAACATTCCACATTTGAGTTTTGTTTGGGGCGAAGAAAACGTAAATTATCTTCGAAAAAGATTCGATAATCTACAAAAAAATCCACTTTTTCAAGAAATGGAGTTTAGTTCAGATTTTGATTTCTTGAAAGAATTAATGCCATTAGTAATGAATGGTAGAAATCTAACCGAAAAATTTGCAGGAACCTTTATGACTTTGGGTACTGATGTAGATTTTGGAACCTTGACAGAATCGATGTTAAATTACCTTTCAAATCAAGAGGGTGTTTCTATTTACTATAATCACGAAGTCAAAAAAATGAAACAAAAAGAGGATCAACTTTGGAGATTAAAAATTGAAAATTCTCTAAGCGATGAAAAAATTAAAACAAAAGCCAAATTTGTTTTCATTGGTGCTGGAGGTGGATCACTTTTATTACTCGAAAAAGCCAATGTAAAGGAAGGTGAAGGATATGGTGGTTTTCCAGTTTCAGGCCAATGGCTCAAATGCAATAATCCCGAAGTAATTGCGAATCACAAAGTAAAAGTATACGGAAAAGCAAGTGTTGGTGCACCTCCAATGTCTGTTCCGCATTTGGATACTCGGATAATTGATGGCAAAAAAGAATTACTTTTTGGTCCATTTGCTGGATTTTCGACTAAATTTCTCAAAAACGGTTCCTATTTAGATTTAATAAAATCGATTGAACTCGATAATATTTTACCGATGCTTTCTGCGGGATTACACAACATTTCATTGACTAAATATTTAATTTCGCAGGTATTACAATCGCAAGACGATAGAATTGAAGCTTTAAAAGAATATTTTCCAAATGCGAATGGCAAAGATTGGGAATTGTTGCAAGCAGGGCAACGAGTTCAAGTCATTAAAAAAGATGAAAAAGAAGGTGGAATTCTAGAGTTTGGTACAGAGATTATCAATACCGAAGATGGAACTCTAGCTTGCTTGCTTGGAGCATCTCCAGGGGCATCAACCGCTGTTTCAATTATGATTGATGTTTTGAAAAAATGTTTTCCAAAAGATTTTAAATCCGAAGTTTGGCAAAATAAATTAAAAGAAATAATACCATCTTTTGGTTTTGCTTTAAATGACAATCCTCAATTATTAAAAGAAATTCGTCAAAAAACTAATAATTCGTTAAAATTAAATTCATAAAATAAAAGTTATAAATTTTAATTACTTTTGCAAAAATATATTGAATTTTGAGATTGGGTTTTAATAATCCCTAAATCTTAAATTCTTAAATCCTAATTAAAAAATGATTTTACCTATTATTGGATACGGTGATCCAGTTTTGAGACAAGTTGGTGTAGATATTTCGTCAGATTATCCAAACCTTTCAGAGTTAATTGCTAACATGTATGATACAATGTCAAATGCTTTTGGAGTTGGATTAGCAGCACCACAAATTGGATTAGCAATTCGATTATTTATTGTAAACACCGAACCTTTTAGCGAAAGTGAAGATTTATCTTTAGAGGAACAAACACAATTAAAAGGGTTCAAAAAAACATTTATAAATCCAAAAATGATTCTCGAAGAAGGCGAGGAGTGGGGCTTTAACGAAGGTTGTTTGAGTATTCCAGACGTTCGTGAAGATGTATTTCGACATGAAAAAATTACAATTGAATATTTTGATGAAGATTTTAATAAAAAAACCGAAATTTACGATGGTATGATTGCTCGAGTAATTCAGCATGAATATGATCATATTCAGGGAATTCTATTTACAGATTTAATTTCTTCACTCAAAAAACAATTGATAAAAAAGAAATTGCAAAACATAATGGATGGAAAAGCACGTCCAGATTACAGAATGAAATTTTGCAATAAAAAAGGAAGATAAAATGAATTATAATTTACGAAATACTATTTCGAAATCTTAAAAAATAAGTTTAATTTAAAAATATAAATAAATTTAAAAATAATGAATTTAGAAAAAATATTAGCAATTTCTGGAAAACCAGGTTTATATGCTTTAAAAGTTCAAACGCGTTCAGGTTTTGTAGCAGAATCTTTTTTAGACGGAAAAAAAATTACTGTTGGTATGAAAAGTAATGTAAGTTTACTTTCAGAAATTTCAGTCTATTCCTATGATGCTGAAAAGCAACTTTCAGAAGTAATGAAAAATATTGCCATAAAAGAAAATAATGGACCAGCAATTTCCCACAAAGAAGATAATGCTAAATTATCAGCATATTTCAGAGAAGTTTTTTCAGATTACGATGAGTCAAGAGTATACCCATCAGATATTAAAAAGATATTAAACTGGTACAACACATTGCAAGAAAAAGGTTTAGTAACTCAAGAAGATCCAAAAATCGAAAACGCTGAAGAAATTCTAGATGAAGTGGTAGCCGAAGTTAAGTCACCAGTAAAAAAAGCAAAAGCAAAAAAAGAATAATCTTTTTTTAATAATAAATTAAATCCTGTTGAGTTTTCTTAACAGGATTTATTATTTTTACCTAAACACACTTTATGAACTCTAGAGAAATTCAACTCCAAGCATTTGATAGATTATTGACCATCATGGATGAGTTGCGAGAGCAATGTCCTTGGGACAAAAAACAAACAATACAAACTTTACGTCATTTAACAATCGAAGAAACCTATGAACTTGGCGATGCAATTTTAGACAATAACCTCGATGAAGTTCAAAAAGAGCTCGGAGATTTGATGCTGCATTTAGTTTTTTATGCCAAGATTGCAAGCGAAACAAATACTTTTGATATTGCAGATGTATGTAGCTCCATTTGCGACAAACTCATTCATCGCCATCCACATATTTATAGTGATGTTGTAGTGAAAGATGAAGAAGAAGTAAAGCGAAATTGGGAAAAATTAAAATTAAAAGAAGGTAAAACTTCAGTTTTAGAAGGAGTTCCAAAAAGTTTACCAGCACTTGTAAAGGCCAGTAGAATTCAAGAAAAAGTAAAAGGTGTTGGTTTCGATTGGGAAGAGTCTCATCAAGTCTGGGACAAAGTTCTTGAAGAATTAGAGGAATTTCAGGTAGAAGTCAAAGAAGGAAACCAGGAAAAAATGGAAGCCGAATTTGGCGATGTTTTATTTTCTATGATAAATTATGCCCGATTTTTAAATATAAATCCAGAAGATGCTTTAGAACGAACCAATAAAAAATTCATCAAGCGTTTTCAGTATTTAGAAAGTAAAGCGAGTTCATTAGGAAAATCATTATCAGATATGACTTTAAAAGAAATGGATGTTTTTTGGGAAGAAGCAAAAAAAATGAAATAGCAAAAAAAAATCTCCCAACAGGGAGATTTTATTATTTCGAAAGTAATTCTTTTATTTTAGTTTTTAATTCTTCACCTCTCAAATCTCTTGCTACTAAAGATCCTTTCGAATCAAAAATGAATGTCGCTGGAATTTGATCCACTCCAAATTTTTTGGCGATTGGGTCATCCCAACCTTTTAAATTTGAAACTTGGTTCCAAACTAAACCATCTTTAGCAATAGCGTCTTTCCACTTTTTTGAATTTTCATCGAGAGAAACACCTATAATATTTAAACCTTTTGAGTGAAACTCATTATAAATTTTTACAACACTAGGATTTTCTGCTCTACATGGTCCACACCAAGATGCCCAAAAATCAACAATGGTCACTTTTCCTGCTATCTGCTTTAATGATAAAGATTTACCATCAGTACTTGGTGCAGAAAAATCTGAACTTCAGTTGCTAGTTGCTCCGTTTGGATTAGCAGAAGGCGTTGGAACTGGAATTCCAGAACTAGCAGAGACTTTTCCAAAGTTGTCTATGTTTGTTTTAACAGACTTTCCAGGTTTAGTGTTTTGCAAATTTTTATCTAAACTAGCATACATTTTTTTAATTTTTTCGATTTCAACTTTTTGTTGTTTAAACATACCATCTATAATCAAAACACTAATAAAAGATTTTGGATGATTTTCGGCATATGCTACATACTTTTCGGTTACAACTTGTTGAATTTTAGAAAAGTCTTTCATTAATTTATTTATAACAACTGTATCTTTTACTTTCTGCGCAGCTTCCATCGCTTGCATATTTTTTGTTTGAAAATCAGTTGATTGTTTTTGAACAGATTTTTGAACACCTTTCATTTCAACATTAAATTTGTATAATTCATCGTTGCTGTATGAACCCGAAACTTTAGAATTTTGGATACTATCTTTGTCAACAGTAACTTTTATGGATTCGTTTTCAACAATTACAGGGATTTTTCCTTGAGCGCCTTCAACTTGTAACGTGTAAAATGCAGGCTCTGTGATTTTACCTTTAATTTCGAATTTACCACCTTTAACTTTAACAGTATCTACAGGTATTAAACTTTGACCGGATTCATCTTGCTTTTCTAAAACTACCGTTTTTCCGTCGGCAATTCCTTTTGCAGTACCAGAAATTAAAAATTCACCTTTCGCAACTTTATTACAAGACAATACAGCCAACGATAATGCAACAACTAAAAATATTTTTTTCATTTTTTTATTATTTTATTTGAGATTGCAAAAGTATTTAAAAAATAATATTTTTTTCATAATATTTTCTAAATATTTTGTTTCAATATGTTAGTTAGTGCAAAAAATTATGGTTTTATTCTATTCAAAAAGGTTATTAACAAATGAATAATGTTATTTATCGTTAATTTTGGTACTTTATCGAATTTTTGTTGATTTTATCTGAAATTATTGTTAATAAGTTTATTTTTGCAACATAATTCTAATCAATGATTACACAAAAAACACACACATACAAAAAAATACTCCTATTATTGTTTTTATTTTCGCTATTTAGTTGCGGAAACTCCTTTGTATCATACTCTCCATCAACAAATTGGAAGGTAAATGATCGAGTTGGAGGTTTCTTTTATAACACTAAATTTAAAAACCAAAAGACAGCACCTGGAATGGTCTTTGTAGAAGGAGGAACATTCTTGAGAGGTAAAGTTCAAGATGATGTCATGCATGAATGGAACAATCAAGCATCAAGACAACACGTACAATCTTTTTACATGGATGAATCTGAAGTAACAAACATCATGTATGGAGAATATCTTTATTGGGTGAAAATGGTTTTTTCTCCAGACGATTTAAAATACAGAAATATTTATCAAGGTGTTCTTCCAGACACACTAGTTTGGAGAAAAAGATTAGGGTACAATGAGAACATGACCACTAATTATCTACGTCACCCAGCCTATGGAGAATATCCAGTGGTTGGAGTAAATTGGATACAAGCCAACGAATTTGCTAAATGGCGAACAGACAGACTCAACGAATTAATACTCGAAAAAAATAGATTAGTCAAACCAGATTCTAAGTTGAGTGACGTCAATCCAGAAACAACTTTTGATACAGAAACGTATTTTGCATCCCCAACCTCAACATATGGTGGAAACCAAGAAATAACTCTCGGTGGAGAACTTTCAAAAAGAATGAAAGCCAGAGGTCAAAAGAAAAATATTTATGTGCAACGAACCGATGGTGTTTTATCTACAGAGTACAGATTACCAACAGAATCAGAATGGGAATATGCAGCATCTGCAGATATTAGTCAACGTTATGCGAATAATCTTTTAGGACAAAAACGATATCCTTGGTCAGGAAAATATACACGATCAGGAAAAGGTAAGAAAATAGGAGATCAATTAGCAAATTTCAAACAAGCAGTTGGAGATTATTCAGGAGTTGCGGGCTGGTCAGATGATGGATCAGATATTACAAACAGAGTCAAATCATATCCACCAAATGCGTATGGATTATATGACATGGCAGGAAACGTTTCTGAATGGGTTGCTGATATTTACAGACCAATTATTGACGATGAAACAAGTGATTTCAACTATTTTAGAGGAAATGTTTTCATGAAAAACAAAATAAAACCCAACGGAAAATTTGAAATTATTACTCCAGAAACCCAACATTTCGATACTTTGAGCACAGGAAAAATTATTGCACGTAATTTTCCAGGTCAAATTGCTAGAATTCCAGTTGATGATAATGAAACCTTCCTTCGAGCAAATTTTGATAAAAGCGATAACAGAGATTACAGAGATGGAGACCAACAATCGTCACGTTTTTTTAAAATGAGTGTCCTCAATGGAACCTTTGATCCAAAAAAAGCACTTCAAATTCAAAATCAAAAAAAGCGAATGTACAATTCACCAGTTCAAGAAACGGGTTTAGATAGTTTGGGAAACATAACCAAAAAACTCGATAAGTCAAATGACAGAACCACAGAAATTAGCAACAAAGCCAGAGTATACAAAGGAGGTTCCTGGGAAGATAAAGCCTATTGGCTAGATCCAGCACAACGCAGATTTTTATACGAGGAAATGTCAACGAACAACATTGGTTTTCGATGTGCTATGAGTAGACTCGGAACCAAATCTATGGACACGAAAAGAATCAGAGGCTATAAAATCAGAAAATATTCTAAAGATTTTGTTCCAAAAATTTAAACACTATTTTAACTAAAAATTAATATTCGTTTTCAAAATTCTAAACCACATTATAACTAATTTTATTGTCTATGAAAAATGACAACAGAAAAGGTTTTTATTTCAAACAATACGAAGCACCGTTTCAAACCCCATTTGATAAATTATTTGGAATCTTCAAAGAACTTATCACACACACCTCTGGCGACTTCGATGAAGCAATTGATTGGCTTCGAGAACTAGACAAAGAATACAAACTCACAACGCCTGAATACACCATCGACGATTTCATCGAAGATCTAAAAACAAAAGGATACATTCGCGAAGAAATCAAAGACGACGGAACATCAGGCGGAATAGGCATCACAGCCAAAACCGAACGAGCCATTCGTCAAAGTGCGCTCGATCAAATATTCGGAAATCTAAAAAAATCAGGAAACGGAAACCACAAAACCAAACATTCAGGCAATGGTGACGAGCATACAGGCGAATATCGTGACTTTCAGTTTGGCGACGGATTAGAGCGAATTTCATTAACAGAAAGTCTACGAAACGCACAAATCAATAACGGAGTCGAAGATTTTATGATTACCGAAAACGATTTGATTGTCGAAGATTCACAATTCAAAGCACAAATGTCCACCGTCTTGATGATAGACATTTCACATTCCATGATACTGTATGGCGAAGATCGCATCACACCAGCCAAAAAAGTAGCCATGGCATTAGCAGAATTAATCACAACACGATATCCAAAAGACACACTCGATATTCTGGTGTTTGGCAACGATGCTTGGACAATTGCCATACGAGATTTGCCCTATCTAAAAGTTGGACCATATCATACAAACACCGTTGCAGGACTACAATTAGCAATGGATTTGTTGCGAAGAAAACGCAATACCAACAAACAAATTTTCATGATTACCGACGGAAAACCGAGTTGCATACGCGAAAAAGATGGCACCTATTACATGAACAGCAACGGACTCGACGAATATATCGTTGATAAATGTTACAACCAAGCACAACAAGCCAGAAAATTACATATTCCAATAACAACCTTCATGATAGCCAACGATCCCTATTTGCAACGATTCGTGAATCATTTCACTGAGGCAAACCAAGGAAAAGCCTTCTACACAGGACTCAAAGGACTAGGCGAAATGATATTCGAAGATTATGAAGCAAATCGAAAAAAGAAAATCAAATAATAAAATATTTTTTTGGGCGTGACCCAAAAAAGGGTCAGGCTGTTCGTTCCCAATTTTTTTAGGCATTGAAAAAATGCCAAAAAAAGATTTCCACTTCCATCCTTCACGCAAAACCAGTAAAATCATTAAAGCAAATTACATCATAACCAAAACCCAAAAATGGCCAACATAAAAACATTAGCAGAACTAAAAGCATCAGGATACAAATCAATCAGCATCAAAGATGAATTGCGTAATAATTTACGAGAAAAAATAAAATCAGGAAAACCAGTTTTCGAAGGCGTTCATGGTTTCGAAAACACCGTAATTCCAGAATTAGAGCGTGCCATTTTATCACGACACAACATCAATTTATTAGGATTACGTGGGCAAGCAAAAACACGTTTAGCGCGAAAAATGATTGAATTATTAGACGAATACATGCCAATCGTATCAGGATCAGAAATAAATGACGATCCACTAAATCCAATTTCAAGATTTGCAAAAGATTTAATTGCCGAAAAAGGAGGAGAAACACCAATTTCGTGGATTCACAGAAACGAACGATTCTTCGAAAAACTAGCCACGCCAGATGTAACCGTTGCGGATTTAATCGGAGATGTAGATCCAATAAAAGCTGCAAATTTAAAACTATCCTATGCCGATGACCGAGTAATTCATTTCGGAATGATTCCTCGTGCCAATCGTTGCATATTCGTAATCAATGAATTGCCAGATTTGCAAGCAAGAATTCAAGTTTCTCTATTCAATATTTTGCAAGAAGGTGACATTCAAATACGAGGATTCAAATTAAGAATGCCATTAGACATGCAATTTGTTTTCACCGCAAATCCCGAAGATTACACCAATCGTGGCAGCATCGTAACCCCATTAAAAGACAGAATAGGTTCGCAAATACTAACACATTATCCAGATTCCATTGAAGTTGCCAGAACCATAACCCATCAGGAAGCCAAGTTAGACAAACAACAATCAGAATTGGTTTACGTACCAACATTAGCCAAAGATTTGTTAGAGCAAATTAGTTTTGAGGCTCGTGAAAGCGAATTCATCGATAACAAATCAGGCGTTTCAGCACGTTTGAGCATCACAGCCTATGAAAATCTGCTAAGCACCGCCGAGCGTCGAGCATTAAAATCAGGATCAGACAAAACGACCCTGAGATTGTCAGATTTCATGGGAATTATTCCTTCAATAACCGGAAAAGTCGAATTAGTTTACGAAGGCGAACAAGAAGGATCGGCGCAAGTGGCACAACATCTAATTGGCGATGCCATTCATACATTTTTCCCAGCCTATTTCCCAAAAATTGAAAAACTCGAAAAAGCAAATGACATCACCGCTTTTACAGACACCATAGAATGGTTTTTTGCAGAATCTGGTTTCGAATTACTCGATGATTGTTCAGATCAAGAATATAAATCAATCCTAGATGATATTGCGCCGTTAGATATTTTAATCAAAAAATACCAACCTCAAACATTGCCCCAGGATTTTTATTTTATGAAAGAATTTATACTATGGGGATTAGTAGAATATGATAAACTAAGCAAAGATCGATTCGAAAAAGGCTATCAATTCAAAGATCCTTTCGGAAGTTACATAAGTAAACTATAAAAAAAAATGCTTCCAAAATTTTGGAAGCATTTTTTTTATGTATCAATCAAACTAGTCTTGATTACTCACTTTTCTATATGGAAAAGCATTGAAAATATGTCTTTTTGCAAAACGACCAGGCGATTCAGCATTTACCATTTTAATGTATGTAGCTCTTGGAACACTGATGAATTCGTAAATACTTCCGTTTGAAAAAACAACTTTCAAGCGACCTTCTTCGTGTTTGTAATCAGATATTGTTGCAGTAGCACAAGTTTCAGTATATTCAGGAAGATTTGCTTTAATCGTTTCTGCATTAATGCTCACTAAAGTATGGTACGCTTCAATAATCAGTTTACTAGATTCTTCAGCAGCCTTTAAACCCGCATCGTCTCCAGCAAATTTGTCAGGATGAGATTCTTTCATCGCATTGCGATAAATGGTTTTCAATTCTTTTAACGTAACAGTTTTTTCTACTTCGAGCAGTTTACGGTATTCAGTTATTTTCTTCATAAAATATTGTAATGTTGACTTTTACTTTCTGAAAAGTCAATTTTTTTGCAAAGGTACATATTTTTTTTCAGGAAATAAAATTTAGATTTTATAAAATTACTGTTGCGGTTTTAGATTAAAAATCGCAAAATTCTTAGTCTTTTTTGGATAGGCCTTGAACGAAATGTCACTAGGATTTTCGATAGTAGATTTAATCGTTATTTTATCACCAATTTTAAAACTCATAGCCAATTTGTAATCTAAAAGATATTCACCACAAAAAAAGTTTCCGTTGTCGTCTTTTTCAATGATTCCAGTAAAAATTCCTTTATTTTCTAATGATTTATACATAATGTTGTATTTATTATTTTTTGCAAAGATAATCAAAACTCTTATTTTATATTTGCAGAATCACAAAATACTCAAATGCAATCGAAATTTAGACCAAGTCCCGGCGCTTTTAAAAATACATTTTGTGTTTTTAAAGAGTTAAATACAGATTCAATCAAAGATTTGAAGCCAAATTTTGAGAGCCACGCAGGCAGTAAATATTATTATTCAGAGAAAGGAATGTTTCGACTTTCGAATCATTGGGGAAGATTAGCCAACAGTAAATGGCGTTTGATTGCTTTGCAGCCCGAAACAGAATCAAAAATAAAATTGGGTTTTGCAAATTGGAATGATTTTTATCCAGACAACAATCATGAAAATTTGTATTATTTAGAGTTTGATTCAAAAAATCAAACCATCAATTATCAACATAAAAATAATCCAGAGTTTGACGGAAATCCAATTTTGCGAACCTCAATCGAGACAACAAAACGCATAAAACAAGCACGAAATATACTAACTTTGTCAAGTTGGGCAAAGTATTACGAAACCAATATTGACGATTTGAGACAAGAAATCCTCAAGGAATTAATTTTTACAGAAAAAACAATCGATGAAATCAAAAGAAATTTATCATGAGCAGGAATAACGAAGGAAATATCAAAAAACATAATGATAAATTGCACAAGGCGCAAGACAAAGCAAAAGCAGCCGTAATTTCACGCAAAGAAAAATTGAAAGAAATTACTAGAAAATTTAATGAGAATAATTCAAATAAAGATTAATTTTCTAACAGGTTTTCAAAGTTAAGTAAATACCATAATAATTTCTTTGGACTATAAATTAAAATAGATTACCCACAAAAATTATTAAAAAGCATTCAAATAAAGATTAATTTCCTAACAGGTTTTCAAAACCTGTTAGGTATAATTTCAAAAAGTAAATGGACCCTAAATTCGTAAATCTAAAATTACAAACCCAAGAAATCATTGATTTAATTGGTTTGAAAAAATACCAAGAAGCCAATAACAAATTAACAGACGTAAGCGAATTGCTTGATGAAATGTTTGATTTTTCTGATGATGACGCCGATTTAGTCGAAATTTCACGCTTTCAAGTATTGTTGAATCAATTGCATCAAAAAATCAATGCAGATTCTTAATGTCAATTGGTTTTGTCTAATTTATTTCAAGTAGTTGATTATATTGATTAGCACTAATTTTTATTTAGGAAATAATAATTCGCAAAATCATTTTAATCCTCGAAAAAAAATCATAAGCCAGTGTATCTTAAATCATAGCCTTAAATTCTATTTAATTTTGAAAAATTGCCATTGTTGCTCCAACGAAACTTTTGAGAATTGTTGTGAACCTTTTATTCTCGGGGTTAAAAAACCTGAAACGTGTTTGCAACTCATGCGCTCGAGATATTCGGCATATGCGATTCACAACGCAGATTATTTACTGTCGACTACTCACATTTCTGAAAGGAAATATTATTCAAAAACTGAAATTTTAGATTGGGCAACCTCCAATTCTTGGCAGAAACTCGAAATTATTTCGTTTTCAGAAACTATGGTAGAATTCAAAGCCTATTATTTAGATTTGAATCAAAAATTAACTATTCATCATGAGTTATCTAATTTTAAACTCGAAGATGGATTTTGGTTTTATGTGGATGGGGAGTTTTTGTGAGTAATTTCAAAAATCTTCATCATCAAAATTTTCAAAAAAAGTTGGGTTATCAAAATCTTTTTTAGTTTCTTTTGAATCATATGGAATTCCATTATTGTCTATGAAATAATCTGATGGAGAAACTCCAATCGGGTTAAATAAACCCCAAGAATCTGAAATGTAATTGTTGCTATCAAAATTTTGAACCCAATCAATAAAAAGTAACCGAAAATCATCAATAGTATTTCGTAGAATCAGAATATAATCGTTTGCATTAATGTTTTTTACAAATCGCAAACTTCCTGCTTGAACAAATAATTCTCTTGCTGCCTTTCTAATAATGGTTGCGTTTTCCATTTTCAAATCATACAAATCAATTTCTTCTGCGCCTGCAATTTTTGCAGGAATTATAAACGCATTTTCAAGCATAAAACCCCTTGTTGCTTGCAAATATTCGTCATCTTCAGGAATTACTTTGTCTAGCGCAATCGTGAGTTGAACTAATTCCATTGCTTTTTGCATAATGGGCATGTTATCTGTTTTATCTATATCTCGCATCTTTATTTTTCCAATTTTTTGTTTTCTTTTTCTGTGAGTTGTTTAAAATTTTCGTTAGTCACTATTTTTTTACCCGATTTTTGTTCTAATTCTTTTCTTGCGTTTCCAGCCACATTTTCCGTCTGCTTTGGCTGCCTTGTGATTTTCTACAAAACCTTTGGCGTTTTTGTTTTTTGCAATTTCAGTAGTAGAGGCTTCACCTAGCATTGTAAAAATCAATTCTAAATCGGTCATATGATCTCGAAGATTTTCGGTTGCTTTGGTTAACCCTTTTAGTTTTTTGTATTCACTTGGAATAATACCAAATGTGGCTTTACTTATTTCTGCGGTTAATATTGCATACTCCTTACCTTCTTTTACACCACGTTGTTTCCATTCGCTAGTTAGTTCGTCACGAACCAGAATACCTCTTATTCGTTTTTCTATCCATTCATCACTATATCCTTTGGCTTTGTAGGTTTCTCTAATTCGTGCTTGAGCCAATTCAGGATTTTCTATCTCGGAAATTCGTTCGGCACCTACTTGGGCTAACCATTGTTTAAATGGTTCGGCTTTTGGCGATGGTATGGATTGAATAAGGCGAAGTAAATCTTGATTAGTTCCTGCTAATGTTTTTCTTTTTACGCCCGATTTATTTACCATTGCTATCTGGGGACAATTTGTCCCTAGGAAGTTACCAAGTTCTGTATCTCGTTTTCGAAGTTTTTTTAAATAATCTGTTGGATTTAATGAGTTTGTAAGTACTTCAATTACATCAACAACAGAGAAATACCATTTTTCATTCTTCTCGTCATAAAACGAACGAATTGATGCCGTTTCAAATAGTTTTAAATTGGTCATAATTATTTTGTCTTTAATTTAAAGCATTCATTTTCAAGTGTACGATTTTATCGAACGCTTGACTTCCTTCTTTGGATAGTTTCTTTTTTAAATCACTCCAATATCGTTTAGGAACTGTACTGTTCGTAAGCACTTGTATCACATCAATAATCGAGAAATACCATTTTTATTCTTGTTCGTTGAATGCCGAACGTACATTTTTCTCTTCAAATAATTTTATATTACTCATAATTATTTTGTTTTATTGGCTTGTAAGGACATTAATTTATAAGGCATAATTCGTGGTTTTTGTTGAAAATATTGTAGAAAATAATAATATTATAATCTTCAAATATTTTCTTTAAACTAACATTTGCTAAAACTAACGTATTACTTAAAAACATATCTAAATCAATATTTAAGTATGCAATATTAGTTAGCGTTTTTATTACTTTTGATAGATCGTGAACTATAGGATTATTTTCAAGATCATAAGGTTTTATGACACGATTTGTAAAATCCCAACTATTAATGTTATTATATTGCCAACCTAAAATTTTACATTTTGAATTGGTTACTTCATTTCCTGTATTTATGCTACTGGTTGCAAAATCATTTTCAAGTTCAAATTCAAATGTATAGTTTTCATTTGGGTGTGTAAACTTCAATCTCATACTCTTACAAAGTATAATATTTAATTTAGGAATTGGATAATCATCATAAATTTTTTCAACAAGAATAAATGCTCTTTCTAATTCAAGTTTATAAACTGGTAAATTAAGATTATGATGAGCAGCAGGATTTAATATTAATAATTTTGATTGTTTGAAATATTGTTTGATTTCAGTAGATATTTCTTTATTTAGTTTATCGTATCTTTCGATAAATAATTTCCAATAGTGTTCTAAATTATGAAATTGACCATCAATAGTTTTTGTGTATTCTTCTGGAAGCCTTTCTATAACCAGTTTCTCTAATTCTTTTCTTAAATATAAGGAAGCAGTAGTATAGTCTTTTGCTGAAAAATATTTCTTTGCTTTATCATAAGAATTTAAGACTGACGGAATGATTATTGGTTTACCACCATCTAAATCATTTGAGTGAATTTCCATTATTTCCCAATCTTTTTTTTGTTTTCTCTGTTCAATCTTGAAAACACAGAAATCAAAAAAACTCTTTTCGTGAGTAAAAATATAAACTTTAAATCGTTTAGAATAAATATTTAAAATGGCATCAAGTATAATATCACGATTGCTCATATCTAAACTTATGAGTAAATCATCTAGTGCTAAAAACTGTCCGGGATAAGATGGTTTTATTGATTCGTGAAGTAAACTAAAACGAATAGATAATGCAATTTGTGTAATCTTTGCTTCATTGAGGTATGCTTGTGGTCGATGAATTAGTGAATATGTACCATCAGGATTAACCCGTTTTATATTTAATTTTAAAATGGGTTCATTTAGTCCTGCAAATGTTGTCCAACGTTTGTAGGTTTTTCCATCTTTTACATATTCATTATCTTTGTAATGGTCATATTTTAATAACTCTGAATAATCAAGGAATATTTCAATTCCATCATTAATTTTCAATTCGTTTTTGTAAACTTCATTGGCGATGGTATTTATTCTACCAATCCAATACTCAATATCTGCATTAAACTTGTCAATCTTAATTTTTAACTGATTTTGCCATTGTTTACTTCTTGATCTTTTTAAAGTTCCAGAAGATTCATCTAAATTAAATGGCAAATTGGTTTCTATATCTTTTAATTTATCCCATAATGTTCCAATATCTTTACCTTTATTAGTTGGCAAAAACGGAAAAAAATCACGTGCAAAAACTTCCCAAAGGTTGATTTCTTTTGAGTTTCTGAAATTGTAAAAGTTAACTAGCAGTCTATGAGTTATAAAATCACTACGCCTATTTAAATCTCTAATTTTATTTGCAGTACTCTCGTGATTTCCGTCTTTGTCAATTTTTAAAGAAGTGTTGTCTTTTAATAGAACTTCTATTTCAGCATTTTTACCAATGTCGGTTGGGTTTGTTATTTTACCTTCTGCACTAACAACAAAATCGGGTCTTTGATTAAGATAATTGTAATTCAACAATTGCTCATCGTGTGTTGGTGTAAAGTATTTTGCAATATCATCTGTTGATTTTGTTTCTGATTGAAACAAAGTGTACAATGCCCAATAAATAGAACTTTTACCACTACCATTTTCGCCATACATTAATAAATGCTTGCCACCAAAATCAATTTCATCAGGTTCTGAACCTGTATAAAAAGCTTTGAAATTGTGTAATCTAACTTTGTCTATATTACTCATTATAACTTTGTAATATAGGTTTTAAAATATCAGGACTTTTAGTAATGAAATCGGTCATTTTTACTTGTACAGTTCCTGTACTCATTTCTTTATATAACTCCCAAATCTTTCGTTTTTTTATTACCTCATCAATATTTTCAAAATCTTGATTTAAACCACTTGCATCAATATATTTTTTGACATCATCTATAATATTAATGCCTTTTTCTTTCATATGTTCTTCAAAGTATAATTCAAAAACACAACCGTTTATTACATCTTCAAAGAAATTTGCAATGTGTTCGTTCTTAACATTATCGTTTATTTGTAAAGTTGATTTTGATTTTATAAATAATAATGTATTTATTAGATTTTCAAATAAAATCATTTCTAATGAGAAGATAATCGGAATTTCTGATAGTGGTTTTTGATATAACTCTAACATATCTCCTTTACGTTTACCTTTGTAGGATAGCCATAAAAAAAATAATTTTGAATTGAGAAGTGCTAAAATATATTTTAAATTATAACTTTTATCTTTAGTTTTAATATAATAAACATCGGCACTAGAATACCAAGAGACATCATTATAGCCAAATGTATTAGTTTTTGACCTCTGTGGAGCAACAATTTTTTCTTCTTCAAATAACCATTGCTCTCTTGTTCTATCTAGCCTAAACCAGTTGTCACTATCTTCATTATTACCATATCTTATTTTTTGAATTAACTCTTTATAAATTAAAAGATGATTATAAATATTTAAGTTATCATTCAATAAATTTTCTAAAGTGATATTATTATCAATGTATAAAAGATATTGATTTGTATTGACACTAGTTAGGTATTTACTAACATGACTATTTTTATACAATGGTTTAACAATTGGATTATTAATTGATATCCCTTTTTTCTTTAATTCATCTTCTGATAAGATAAAAACCCCTTCACCTTTATTTCCTTTATAATTAAACTTATTAATATGCGTGTCAGATATTTTATCAACGCCAGTCCTTAGTCCTTGTCTAACAAAACAAATATCTCCTAGTAAATCATTTGATTTTAACACCTTAAATATTGAAGATAATTCATCATTACCTCCTGATGTTCCACCAATTCTAATGTAATTTTCTTTACCTTCAAATATTTCATCTTGATTTAATTTAAAATATTCAGTATTTATATCTTTAAGTGACAATATTTTTTCTAGTTCACTACTGTTTGCAAAACCTCTATTTTTTGTAAAAAGAGTTTTTGCCTTAATATCTTTATCGACCCCTTTTTTAAATATTGATATTAAATTATGCTGTCCCATCGCCGATGCAAATAATTTTATTTCATTAAAGTTTATTAAATTTAAAATTGTTGTTTCTTCCTTTAAGTTAGTTCTTAATAAATTAGCATCTGTAGCAGTAATAAAATAGTTAGTAGTGATAAATGTGTTGATACAATTTAGTTTACCAAGTTGTATCGCTTTATGCATAAAAAAATAAAATAGTTCGGATCTACCTTTAAAATATTTTGATAAATCACTATTTTTAATTTGGTTAAAAGTTTTACCATTTCCTTTAACACCAACATAAGGAGGATTTGCAATAACAATATCAAAACCACCATTGTCAAAAACATCTGCAAAATAAAGATGCCAAAGAAAATATGGACGTTCTTGCTTTAATTCGAATTCAACTAGTTTGTTGCGTGCCAGAGTTTTATTAGTTAATTGTGTTTCTAGTTTTTCAAGTTCTTTTTCAATGGAATCTGCTTTTTGTTTTAATTCCCTTTTCCTTTTTAGAGTTTGTTTGGCGCCCGCTAATTTAATGAGTAATTCATTTTCATAACCTTCTAAACATTTATCAATAAATTCTGTAACTTTTTTATCAATTCTATTATGAATTTGTTGTTTCAATTCATAATTTTTTGGATTGAAATAGTCATTCATTAATTCTTTAATGTCGTCGGCAAATCCATAATTTTCTTTAGGTTCTTCAAAAAGTGTTATGTGTCGATCTGTCGGACTATTAAATAAATCAACATTGCTCAGGTCAACACCCTCAAAACTTTCTAACAAACTATTGCCTTGCATAATTTTATAATCTAGGTTTGGTAATGGTTTTGGAGTAGGTTCATCAACCACTAATGACAACCAAAAACGCAAACGAGCAATATCAACTGCGCCTTCTTCAATATCAACACCATAAATAGAGTTTTGAATTATGGTTTGTTTTACATCGGCAGGTTTCCAATTTTCGGGTTTCTTGTCTAATGCAAAATGAAACAAAGATTTTAGAGCAAAAATTTGTTGTAATAACCCCATTGGGAAAGCACCTGAACCAATCGCAGGATCGCAAATTTTTACTTTGTCGATTAGTTTTTCTACTTTTTTAATATCGTCTTTAGAAAAAGCGATAGTATTGTGGTTTTTAATCAGGTTTTCTAACGATTCTCTGGAATGTGATAAATGCGTTTTTAAATATTCAATCAAACTTTCTTGTGTCATGTAATGCACAATCTCTTTTGGTGTATAGAACGCTCCTTTGTCTTTATTGTCATCAAGTAGGTTTTCAAAAATGTGCCCTAACATTTCTGGATCAACTGCTACCGTGTGGTCTTCGGGACTGTTTTCGTAAATAGTAAAATTATACCCATTGAAGAATTTGAATAGTTCTTCAAATAAAAATGGTGGAAATTGTATTTCTCTGTGTTTTTTTGGTTCTTGGTGTTCTTCGAACAAACCACCGTTTAAAAACGGTATCCAAACATTAGTGCCATTGGGTAACTCGAAATTATCGTTGGCTCTTTTTGGTGTGTTGAGCGCATTGAAAAATAATTTACTTAACCATTTGTTATAAAATTGGTCTTTACTGACTTGATCGTAATTGAATAGATTGAATAGAAAATTAGTATCTCCATCATCATAATTTTTGCTACTTGCACCCAACCAATGCTTTTTTTGTAAGAAGTAAAGAAACACCAAACGCCCTAATAGTCGTTTTACAAAGTTGCGAATGTCTTTTTCAATATCTTCAGTTTTTTCTTCATCAAAAATGGCTCTGCTTTTTTTGTCGTTACCTAATTCAAAAACAAAATTTTGGTAGAAGTTTTTATATTCTTTAAAGAAACTATTAGAAACTGGTTCGACATTAAAAGTTTCAAAGAAATCTTCTAAACGAAAACGTGATTGTTCTAAATTATATAGCCGTTCTATAGCAGTTCGATGTTCTTCGCTTGTTCCGAAAATATAAGTGTATTTTTTTGGGTTGGTTTCTACGCTTTCGGCTTCTGCAAAGTAGTCACTTCCAAATTTACTTATAAATGAGAAACGCCACTCGGGTTTATTGTATTTTTCATCATAATGAAATGTTACAATAGCACCTTTTATGGCATCTTTTAGAATATGATTTTTAAGTAAATCGTTTACGCCAACGCGGTTGTATTCTATTTTAATGCCATCTTGAAGGGTTACATCAAAAATTGGCAAAGTAATGCCATCGGTAGTTTTTAACGAACCCAGTTGTACAATTTCTGAAACTATTTCTCTGGCTTTGGCACTTTTTATTTCAATTGCTTTTGGTTCTAATAAAATGGTTAAAAGGTTTTTGCTTCCAGAAAGAAACTGCAAGGTTTTTATCCACTTTTGATGGGTGTAGGCGTTTTGTAATAGTGCTTTTAGTTCTTCTCTCTTCATTATACTTTACTTTAGTTTCTCAACTGATTTGTTGTTGAGTAACGATTTCATTTGTGTGATGGCAATGGTATTTAGTGTTTCTAATCGGTCGGCTTGTTCTATTTTTTGATGAATAAGCATTGCATTGATACTTTCAATATTAGACAATATAACCAATTGTTCGATTGTGGCATCGTCTCTTATATTTCCTTTGGTATCTGGATTTTCATCACGCCATTCTTTAGCAGTTTTTCCAAACAAAGCTACATTTAACAAATCGGCTTCGTTGGAGTAAATATAGTTTTTTTGAATGGCTGTGATGTTTTTAGGGATTAAATTATCCTTAATCGCATCGGTGTGAATTTGATAATTTACTTTGGCTAATGTGCGTTGAAAGTTCCATTGTAAACCATGTCGGTCGCTTTCATCGTCTTTTAGGCGCTGAAATTCTTTGATTAAAAAAAGTTTAAATCCTGCTGAAATCCAAGAAGCAAACTCAAACGCAATATCTTTGTGGGCATAAGTTCCTCCTTTATTTCCTAATTTTGTAAAAACACCAATTGCTTTTGTGTTCTCAATCCATTTAGTAGGTGATAATGTGAAAGAATTACTTCCTGCTTCGAATAGTAAGGAGTCGAAATCGACCCCTTTGAAATTTGGATTGTTAATTTGTTCCCACAATCCAAGAAATTCAATAACACTTCGAGAACGCATCCAATTTTTTACAACATCTTTTGGCTCGGTTGCATTTTTGCTTCTAGCAATATCAGTTAATGAAATATAATCAGAATTATCAATTTGGGTAATTGCAATTGTTATGCCTTGTACTTCTATATTGTTCGTTTTTGCCATTTTATAAATTTTAATAATGGCGAAATCGCCGTCATTAATTATACCGAATTCGGTATAATTAAAGATATAATCAATCTTTTTATTCAAAGAGTATTTTCAACTAAAAGTCTCAGTTATAACAATTTTAGGTTCTTCAAATTGGTTGTTTTGCTCTTTCTCATTTTCCCAACGCAACGCATCCATTCGGGCAATTTGTTTGATTGGGTAATTATTCATCACAACATTTAATTCTAATATGATTTTTGCCAAAGGCAATTTTTTCTTTTTCTGTCTAGCTGCTAATGTGGCTATTTCGTTTCTAAATTTTCTGAATACACCCATATAAATAATTTTAAGAGCTGTTTTTAATAACTCTTCAAATTCATCTGAAATCTCATTAGGAAAGTTTCGTTTTAAATCAATAATACTACTCAAAAACAATATAGAATTTCGCTCTTGTACCGAAAGATTAGAAGTATCATATTCTTCAGTTGTGAAAATAGTATTATACACTTTTTTGAAATGTGTAGTTGCTAAATTAACCGCATCGAAATGATTTGGTATTAAATCAGTTTTTTTTTCTTTTGGAGTTGCTTCGTATAATTTGACTGCTTGAATAAAAGTAATTTCAACACAATTTGTTTCATTACAAACATAGAAGCCTTCTTTGATGTTGTTTCTTAAATAACACAATACCGCATTTTCAATGGTTTGTCCAATTACTTTTTGAGCCATATTGTTTTTAGTTGTTGCCAAACGACCAACACGGCTTTTCAAAGGTAAATCTCTTAAACGCTTGTATTCTTTATGATTGTCATTGAATAGTTCTCTAACAATTTCTAAGTACATTAAACGTTCGTCAACTTCTTCTTTAGGTTGCAGATTGCCTAGTGTACTTTCAATTAATTCTTCTTGTTCTGAATATATTTTGTTGTCTTCTCCAAAAGCAGAATGAAAACCTTGTAATTTTTTTAATGCTTTTTCGTTCAATTTGATTAAATCATTGGATTGAGCCGTTGGATAAAAGTTATAAACTAAAATTTCTTTTGCTTTCGTACCAATACGATTGACACGACCAATACGCTGCATTAATCTTGTTGCATTCCAAGGAATATCATAGTTGAGAATAACATTACTTCGATGCAAGTTGATGCCTTCTGCCAATACTTCGGTAGAAATAATAATATTGTAGTCGTTCTCGTGCTTGTCTGAATAATTGGCATCAAAGTTTTTACGAATGGTATTGAACTTTTGTTTGTGATTGGCAGCACTAATTGCTAATACATCTTTTCTACCTGCTTTTTCTAACTCTTTTGATAAATAATTTACGGTTTCTTTACTTTCTGAAAAAATTACTAATTTCTTCTCCAAATTATTAATACCTAATAACGTTTCGTTTAGCGTTTCAATAAATTTAGTTGTCTTTGGATCATAATCAATTAAATTCCATTTATTTAATAAACCATCTAATATTTCTTGGTCTCTCTTTAATCCTTCTGACAATTCAGGATCAAAATCAGAAGCTTTGTATGTATCGTTATTTGGTGAACTTTCGTTTAGTTTTTCAATAATGGTTTCAATATTATCTTCTTTGCCATCTTCGTAGAGTTTATTAATGTCTAAATCAGGAGCAATAAATACTTTGTCATTTTCAAACATATTTATCATTCGCTGATTAGATAGACAAAATCTATTTAATGAACTTTTAAAAGCAAAAAAGCTACTTTCCAAACGTTTTACCATTTGGGTTTTCATAATGATTGATAATTGTCGAGAGATTAATTGAGCATTATCATATAAATCAGCATACTCCTCATTAATAAATTCTACTGCTCTGTATCGGTAATAACCTACTTCATCAACCAATTTACTTATGGTTTCAAAGAATAATACTTCTAGTTTATCATCAAAAGCATATTCTATTTTTTGAGGGTCGTTTACTTTAGGAAAAGACATTCCTTGCGCTGTAACATCATCGTTATAGCGTTTTATGTTTTTAATATCTGCTCTTGTTCTTCGAATTACTAATTCTGTAAATACTTTGTCACGAATAGGCATATAGATTTCTTTTACTTTTCTAATAAGCTCTTCGTGGTCTTTAATTTTATAGAGTTTTTTATATTCTTCTGCTTTGTGTGAAAAGAATGATTGTAGATTTGGAACACCTTCAATAGTTGATTTTCTAGCATCTTGAAATAAGTAAATCTGATTGGCAATATCATCTGGTTTATTATTCAATGGTGTTGCCGAAATAAGAATTACTTTTTTCTTTCTGTTGATGTCGTTGCCAACTGTTATTCTTGGTGTTTTGCAAATTAATTCTAAAAGTCCGTACATATTTGAACCTGAGGTTCTGAATTTGTGAGCTTCATCTACAACAATTAAATCAAAATCTTCTGGATTGTGAAAGTTTACATTATCGCCATCAATAATTTTATGTAAACTACCATTTGAAATAAACTGAATGTAATTTGTTAATCCGAAATCTTTAACGGTTGTTTTCCAGTTGACTTCAAGCGCATTTGGATAAACAACCAAAACTTTAGTATTATAGCCGTTTTTTTCAATATATTTTTTGATAATGCGAGTAGCAATAATAGTTTTACCCAAACCAACCACATCAGCCAAAATAAAGCCGTTGTGCTTCATTAGTTTATAATAGCCATCTACAACCGCATCTGCTTGATATTGTAAATTAGTATAACCCTCTGGCAAATCCTTACCTGAAATCTTATCTCTGATAATGGCATCGCCGAAATACTCTATAAGCATTTTGATATAGACTTCGTAAGGCGTAATCTCATCATTTAGATATGTTTTCTTTTTTAATCCTTTTATATCAATTGGAAGTAGTTCTGTGGCTTCGCTCCAAAGTTCTTCAAACTCTTTAGTAGCAAAAACAACATCTTCATAATCTTTTAAAAGTACATTGAATTCATAATTAGAAGTAGTATTTGTCCCTAGTCCTGCTTCGGTCAAATTTGATGAGCCAGTGATTACACTTCCGTTTGTATGTTCGTTGAATGGATTAGGTCTAAAAATATAAATTTTAGCGTGTAATGCTCTTTTGCCATGTGCTTTTATGACTACTTTTTTAGAAATAATATCTTCTATAAATTGCAAAATACCTTCCTCCGTTTCTTTTTTGTAAGATGCTTTTGCAATATCATCAGCAATGAATTTTAAATACTCTTCTTTAGTTTTATAAGTATTTTCAAGGTATAGTTGCCCTTTTCGTTGCGCTTCTGCCGACAAATCATCTACATTAATTCCTACTAAAATTCTAATTTCTGGAACATTCTCAAGAAATGGTCTTAAATTAAAGTAACCAGAGGCACGGAAATAGCCAATTAATGCATCAAAATAATGTACATTTTGGTTTCTAAATACTCCTTCAAACTTATTAATTAAGTTGTTAGCATCTTTGTTTGTGAAAAATTTTGTAGACATTGATAATAATAAGTTACTATTCAAAAATAGTAATTTTTTGGTTGTTTTACTATTTTTTTATATCCTTGAAAATTAATTCCATCATTTTCTACTTTTTATTGTTTTTCTAAATAATAAATAACGAATAATTATTTTAATAATTCAGGAAAAACAGTCATCTAAAATAAAACTATTCTAGTTTTACTTCCCAATACAAAATATGTAGTAAAATCGTTAAGTATTGTATTTATTAGGCTTGAAAAGTTATTTGTTTTTTCTTGTAGCAAATATGCAGTAAATACTCAATAAATAAAGACTATTTTATAGTTAAATAAAGTCAAATAAGTATAAAATTAATTGCTTTGTATTTCATTACAAATAAACGAAATTATTGTTTGATTTGCATTTATTTATTCAATTGTTTTTTTAGAATCAATGCTAAAACCTTCATGCCAGAAATAAATATCTACTAACTTCAAAAGAGGGTAGTGTAATCCTTGTGACAACTTTAACTCGTTTTGTAATTTCAATAATTCTGTTTTATATTCATCAATAAAATTAAATATATCGTCAAAGCTTGTTTCATTAAAAGTTGTGAAACTAAAATTGTGCCTTTTAACTCCATCATTAAAATAACGGTCAAATGCTGGACAACACCCTAAAGTTCCCAATATTATTTTTGAGATAAGTGTATCAGTTGGTTTTCGGTCTTTTAATACATTTTTATTATCAAAGTAAGTGAATGAGTTATAATGTTTAAATAGTTGCTTATTCAACTCTAAAATGTCATTTTTTTGAACTTGTGTGACTTCGTTAAGTATATCGCAACGTAAATGATAAAAATTTCTAATTATTCTAATTGCTCCTAGATGTATTTTATAACTTTTCTGGAGTAATGCTGCCGAGCCTCTATACATTCCCCAACTGGCTAAATAAAAACCTAGATGCAAAGCAAGATAGTCATCATCTTTATTTAAGTCTCCGAAAGTCTCGAAGCAATGCTTCCAAGAATCATATCTGTTATACTCATCTACTGCAATGAGTTTATAGAATTCGTGGATTTTGGTTGTATCTAAAATTAATGTCATTTTTCAATCTCCATCATTTTATAAACTAAATATACCAAACTAAACTCTTCAACTTTTGGTTTATTACGTACAAAATTGAAACCTCCTAAATTACCAAACAGTTTGCTGTATTTTAATATGTGATTCAAAAAAAGTGAGACTTGAGTTGTAGTAAACTCCCATTTAGGCAACTCGAAGTTATAATGTTCTTCAAGTGTTTCAAGCGTAATTTCGTTAGCTGCATTTTTAAAAACACTTTCTTCGTATTTCAATTTTAGAATAAAATGTTGGAATAACTCCCAAGAAATCCCTGCATCAAATAGCTCTTTAATAGATTGTAACTGTTCTACAAATTCTTCTTCTGTTTCTACTTTACTGTAATCATAAAAGGGGTTTATTGTAATCATAATTTCTAATTTTTAGGATAAATACCATTTTCAAGCATCCAAGCAAGATGCTTTACTAAATCGGGTTCTTGGAATTTTATTTTCTCGTCTGACCAATTATAAAACTTCTTAATAATAATTGCATCGTTTACTAACTCGTTATTTACTATTGCTTCTTTCCAACAAGCATAAAGTGTTGTAACTGCTTCTATTTCTTGCGATTTGAATTTTCTGAAAGTTGCAATTAAACTATTAATGGTTTCTGCTTGTTCTTCAAAATATTTTTTGAAATCTTCGTAATGTTTACCACAATTTTCTAATGGTGTGTATTTGAAACCATCTCCATTTTGATATTTAAACCATTTTTTTTTCTCAAATTGTTTATCTAGCGAACGAGCCAACTGATTATCATAAGGACCCATTGCTTGTTTCAAAAAATTCATTGGCAAATTCATATTCTCTGATTCTTTGCACAAATACAGCATTTTTTGAAGTTTTAAATGTCCAAGTGTGTATTCGTTTTTGTATTGAAAAACAATTTCAGCTGCTAATAATGTTCTTTTGTAAACATCCACATTGTTAAGTTTTACAACTGGTGCTTTTTCTTTTTTAGGTTTTTTGGTTGCTACTTTTTCGGCAACAACTTTAACGGTTTTTTCATAAACTGCACTTGGCTCTGCAACCATAGCCAATACCTCATCTTTACCAAAAGCATTTTCATCGCTTACAGTTACTTGACCATTCATAAGCATTGGCAATAACCAATCACGCAATTCTGTTAGTTTTTGGTTTTGTTTATAATTATTTAGTATAACTTCATTATATTTTGAAACAATTGAATCGTATTTATCTAAATTTTCTTCATTTGGATAAGTTACTTTTAATGAATATAAGTCATCTTTTGTTATTGAACCAAAAGTTGTTCCTGTTCCATTTCGATTATCGAAAATTTGTCTGAAATTTACCATAACATAATATAAATAGGAATTGAAACCTTTATTACTTCGTAGTGAAGAAATTCCTCTACCAATACAACATTTATTATCTGCAATATTTAATGTTCCAACTGGTGCTCTAACACTCAAAAGTACATCTCCAACTTCTGCAATTCTAGTTGGTTCTGTTGTGTATTTTCTAATTGTTGGAAATCTCCAACCAAAATCTGTACAACCTTGAAAAAAAATCGTACCATCATTATTCTCATTATAAGTATCTCCAGATGGGGATTGACCCATAGTAATTTCTGCAATTGTTGATAATTCTTTAACTTCCCAACCAACTGGAATTTCACTTTTTAACGCTTTATCATAGACCATTATACCGCCATTTGATTTATAAGGTTTGCCATTTTTATCAGGAAAATCAAATTGTACAAACCAATAGTTATATAAAGTTTTTGCCTTTGATTCTAATTCAAAATTTATTTTGTTATTAATTCTAATTTTATCATCAATAACAGATAGAAGATGACCGATTTTTTTTTGAATTGTTATTTTAGGAATGTTAATTTCAGTTGATTTGATAATTGGTAATGGCGGTAAATTCGGAATTACAGAATCTCCATTTATACTGCAAATTATAGCTTTTATGTAATGTTTGTAATAGTAATAGAAAAAATCAATATCAACGATCTCTTCGTTTACTCGTATTCTTATTAGTGCTTGATTTATAACTCCTTTAGGATGGTTTTCACAAACCTTATAAATTTTACCTAATGTTCCAGCGCCAGTTATAAGAAAATCATCTTTTAAAACTTCAAATCTTTTTAAATTATTATTGAAATATTCTTCGGAAATATAGTAATTTCCTACTTCGACATTCTCATTTATGACAACGGATTGCTCATAGACTTTGTAAGTATTTTCGCTTTTGGGAACGAATAATGATTTTTTTATATCCCCACCAAACGGACCTCTTATCAATCCTGATTTATTAATTAGTAAATCTCCAAATTTCATTTTACTCATATTTCAAACTCGCCAATTGTTTTCTAATCTCCAATTCCAAAGTTTTGCTTTCGCTAAATAAGTTTTCTAAATCAGTTGTAAACCCATTCATTTTGGTTTTAAATTCGTCAGCCGTAATATCGGTATATTCAATTTTTACATCAAAATATTGTCCTGCACTTAACGAATAGTTTTTGGCTTTTATATCTTCGTAAGAAACAACCACCGTAAAATCTTCTTTGGCTTCGTGGTTGTTAAAAGTTTCAATAATGTAATCTTCCTCTTTTTCAGAAAGTAAGGTTTTGTTGTTTTTTCCTTCTTTTACAGTCGAGCCCAATTTGGACGCATCCATTAAGACAATATCGCCTTTGCTGTTTTCTTTGTCTAAAAAAAGTATAGAAACGTTGGTGCCTGTTGTTGCAAAAATATTACTAGGCATCGAGACCACACCACGTAACATTTTGCTAGTAACCATTTTTTCACGAATTTTTTTCTCGATGCCACTTTGTGCCGTTATAAAACCAGTTGGCACAACAATAGCGGCTTTGCCTTTTTTAGAAAGCGTAAACATAATGTGTTGCAGGAACAAAGTATAAATAGACATTTTATTTTTGTCTGTTTTCGGAACGTTTGGTATTCCTGCAAAAAAGCGTTCGTTATTGGTTTTATTGGTTAAATTTTCTCTAATATCTTCAAAATCAAGTTTAAATGGCGGATTTGAAACAATATAATCAAATTCTAACAATTTTCCGTTATCGTCTTTGTGAAACGGATTGAGCATTGTATCGCCTTGTACCACGTTTTGAATGGAATGCACCAAATTGTTCAAAATTAAATTCAGTCGCAACAAACTACTCGATTTCTGCGAAACATCCTGCGAGTAAATCGTACATTTTTCTTCGCCAATAGCGTGAGCCAAATTCATCAACAGCGTTCCAGATCCTGCACTTGGGTCATAGCACGTAACATCGTTAATTTTTGCATATTTATCTATATCACGA